>JACQRF010000080.1 GCA_016206635.1 Candidatus Omnitrophota bacterium | reverse complement strand
TCGTCTTCATGGGGATGGGGGAGCCGCTGGCTAACTACGACGCCACGCTGGCGGCGATCCGGATCTTCAACGAGCCGGAGGGGTTCAAGATCGGCGCGCGGAAGATGACGATCTCGACGGTGGGGCTCGTCCCGATGATCGAGCGGCTGGGCCGGGAGGGGCTGCAGGTGGAGCTGTCGGTGTCGTTGCACGGGCCGAACGACGAGGTGCGCGGGCGGCTGATGCCGGTGAACACGAAGTATCCCGTGGCCCAGCTCATCGCCGCCTGCCATGCCTACGCCGAGGCGACGAAGCGGCTGATCACCTTCGAGTACATCCTGATTGACAAGGTCAACGACCAGGCCGTGCATGCCAATCAGCTCTCCGACCTCCTGAAGGGGCTGCTGTGCAAGGTGAACCTGATCCCGTGCCACCCGGTCGCGGGGCGCGGGGACACACTGCCGATCGGCAGTGTGTCCCCCAGTGGAGCGTCCCCGTACCGCCGCCCGCCGAGGGACCGGATGCTGCTGTTCGAGCGGACGCTGCGCCGGCGCGGCGTTCTCTGCACCCTGCGCCGCTCCCGCGGCCTGGACATTGACGGCGCCTGCGGCCAGCTCCGCCTGCGGCGCATTGACGCTCAGCCGGCCCAGCCCGTATAATAGCCCCCTTATGCCGATGGCGTCCGTCGTAGCCCCCATGGTCTCCAGCTTGGAGATCGCGCAAGCGGCCCGCCCGATTCAGATTACTGAAATTGCCCGCCAGGCGGGGCTCCGGCTCGAAGAGATCGAGCTGTATGGCAGCTACAAGGCGAAAGTCACGCAACGGGCGTTTGATCGAGTCCAGACGCGCCCCACCGGCCGGCTGATCGTCGTCACCGCCATCACCCCCACCGAGGCCGGCGAAGGCAAGACCTCCACCGCCATCGGGCTGACCCAGGCGCTGGGCCGGTTGCGCAAAAAAGTCATCCTCACCCTGCGCGAGCCCTCCATCGGCCCGTTGTTCGGCAAGAAGGGCGGGGCGTGCGGCTCCGGCTATTCGCAGGTCATCCCGATGGATGAGATCAATCTCCACTTTACCGGTGATATCCACGCCATCGGGACGGCGCATAATCTCCTGGCGGCGTTGATCGAGAATTCCATCGTGCAGGGCAACCCGCTGAACTTGGACCCGGCGCGGCTCGCGTGGCGGCGGGTGTCGGAGATCCCGGACCGCCAGCTGCGGCACGTGACCGTTGGGCAGGGCGGGATCGGCTACGTGCAGCGGGAGACCGGTTTCGACATCACCGTCGCCAGCGAATTGATGGCGATCCTCGCGCTGGCCACCGGCCTGTCGGATCTCCGCCAGCGGCTGAGTCGGGTGATCGTGGGGCACGCGCGCGACGGCCGGCCGGTGACCGCCGCCGATCTCAAGGCGGTCGGCGCGATGCTGGTCCTGCTGCGCGATGCGATGAAACCCAATCTGGTCCAGACGCTCGAGGGGCAGCCGGTGCTGATCCACACCGGGCCGTTCGCCAACCTGGCGCACGGGGCGAACAGCATTGTGGCCACGCACCTGGCGTTGAAACTGGCCGACTACGTCGTCACCGAATGCGGGTTCGGCTCGGACCTCGGCTTCGAGAAGTTCTGCCACCTGGTGGCCCGGCAGGGGGTGTTCAAGCCGGACCTGGCGGTGCTGGTCGTGACGATCCGCGCGCTCAAGGTCCATGGCGGCCTGTCGTTCGAGCAGGCCTCCACGCAGGAAGATGTCCGGGCGCTCCAGCGCGGGTTCGAGAATCTCGAGCGTCACCTGGCGATCATCCGACGATTCGGCGTGACGCCGGTGATCGCGATCAACCGGTTTGCCGGCGATACGCCGCTCGAGCTGCGGCTGCTGCAGCAGCATTGCACCGGCCTCAACCTGCGGTTCGCCGTGTCGGAGGTGACCGATAAAGGCGGGGAGGGCGGCGTCGAGCTGGCGCGGGCGGCGGTCGCGGCGCTCACCGAGCGGCAGACGCAGTTCCATCCCCTGTACGCATTGGAGCAGTCGATCCCCGAGAAGCTGGAGATCATCGCCCGGCAAGTCTATGGGGCCGAGGGGGTGGAGTATCTCGGCAGCGCCCGCGCGGATATCGAGCGCCTGACCCAGGATGGATTCGGCTGGTTGCCGATCAATGTGGTGCGGACGCACCTGTCGTTCACGGACGACCCCACCGTGCGCGGCGCGCCGACGGGGTGGACGCTGAAGGTGCGCGAGGTGCGCGTGGCCGCCGGCGCCGGGTTCCTCGTGGCGATCACCGGCAAGATCATGCTGATGCCGGGGTTGCCGAAGTCGCCGCTGGCGGAGCGCATGGACCTGGACGACCGCGGCCGGATCGTCGGCCTCGCGTGAACAAGGGGCGGACGATCGAACGATTCGTGGCGGCGCTGGCGTCGCGGGCGCCAACCCCCGGTGGGGGGAGCGCGGCGGCCCTCTCGAGCGCGCTCGGGGCCGCGTTGCTGGCGAAGGTGGGCCGGATCGTGGCGGCGCGCCGCCCGCCGCCGGCGTCGAGACGCCAGGCGCAGCACGTGTGCGCCGTCTGCGACCGCCAGCAACGTGCCCTCCTGCGGTTGATGGACGACGATGCGAGGGCGTATCAAGGACTCGTCGAGGCGTTGAAGAACCACGGGCACAAGGGGACCGTCCCTGGTTCCCGGCCTCTCGCACGCGCGCAGCGGCGGGCGTTGGAGGTCCCGCTGGAAATTTGTGAGCAGGCCGTGGCGGTTCTGCGCCATGCCCGTCTCCTTGAGTCGCTGGCGGGGCGACGGTTGGCCAGCGACGTGGCCGCCGGCGCGGCGCTGTTGGCCGGCGGGTTTGCCGCCGCCGCCGCGACCGTGTCGGCGAACCTGGACGGGCTGGGCCGATCCACGCAGGCCGCGGCGATTCGACGCCGGCTCCGGGTCCTGACGGTATGGGGGCGGTAACCATGTCGGCACGGGTGCTGGATGGGCGCGCGCTCGCGGCGAGGCTGCATGAGCAGATCCGCGCGGAGGTCGCGGCGCGGTCTCAGTCGACGGGGCGGCGGCCGTTCCTGCTGTCCGTGCAGATCGGCATGCAGTCGGCCTCGGACCTGTTCGCCCGCTCGCAGCAGCGGGCCGCCGAGTCGCTGGGGATCGGCTATCGCCGGGAGTCCATCGCCCCGGAGATCACACAGGGAGATCTGCTGCGCCGCATCGCCGCGTGGAATGCCGACGCGACGATCACCGGGATCACGATCCAATTCCCGTTGCCGCCGCATCTCGATCCCAAGCCGATCTCGGCCGCGCTCGACCCGCGCAAAGATGTCGAGGGGATTCACCCGCAGCACCTCGGCCAGTCGGTGTTTGGCTGGTCGCGCATCGGGACGTGCACCTCGCTGGCGGTCATGGCGTTGATCGACTCGACCGGCGTCAGCTTGTACGGGAAGGAGGCCGTGATCGTCGGCCACAGCGAGCTGATCGGCAAGCCGGTGTCCCTCCTGCTCTTGGATCGCATGTGCACGACGACCATTTGCCACGTGGCCACCGACCAGCGCGGCCGGTTGGCCGAGCATGTCGGGCGCGCGGAGGTGTTGGTGGTGGCCGTCGGCCGACCCGGGCTGATTCAAGGATCATGGATCCGCCGGGACGCGATTGTCATTGATGTGGGCATCAATCTGGTGCATGGCCGCGTCGTCGGCGACGTGGAGTTTGAGCCGGCGGCCCAGGTGGCCAGCTACATCACGCCGGTCCCCGGCGGCGTCGGCCCCGTCGTGGTCGCCACACTCATGCGTAACACGGTGGAGGCATGGAAACTCCAGCTCGCGTAACCATCCCAGATCTCCGGCAGAAGAAGGCGCGCGGCGAGCGGATCGTCATGCTCACCGCCTACGACTACCCGATCGCGCGGGCGCTCGATGACGCCGGGGTGGACGTCGTGCTCGTGGGCGATTCGCTGGGGATGGTGGGGCTCGGGTACGAGTCCACGGTCCCGGTCACGATGGACGAGATGGTCCATCATGCCAAGGCGGTCCGTCGCGGCGTGCGCCGGGCGCTGCTGGTGGGGGATATGCCGTTCATGAGTTTCCAGGTGTCGCCCGAGCGCGCCGTCATGAATGCCGGCCGGTTCCTCCAAGAGGCCGGGTGCGAGGCCGTGAAGCTGGAGGGCGGGTTGGAATCGCTCGCCGCGGCCACGGCGATCCTCGCCGCCGGCATTCCGGTCATCGGCCATATTGGACTCACGCCGCAGACGGCCGGGCGCTTCGGCGGGTTCAAGGTACAGGGGCGCAGCGCGGCGGAGGCGGAGGCGCTGACGCGGGCGGCCGCGGCCTTGGAGGCGGCCGGCTGTTTCGCGCTGGTGCTGGAATGCGTGCCGGACACGCTGGCCCGGCGCATCACCGGCCGCGTGAAGATTCCGACGATTGGGATCGGCGCCGGCGCCGGCTGCAACGGCCAGGTGGTGGTCACGCAAGACCTGTTGGGGCTGTACGACCGGTTCCAGCCGAAGTTCGTCAAGCGGTACGCGGAGTTGGGACAGGCGGCACGGGCCGCCGTGCGGGCCTTCGCGCGCGATGTGCGCGGCGGGGCGTTCCCCACGGCCGCGCAGACCTTCACGGTCGCCGCCAAAGGGGTCAGACCCCTTCGAGCCCTCAAGGGGTCTGACCCTCTCAGGGGTTCTCGTGGGTGACCGCGTCGTCGTCGCCATGAGCGGCGGGGTGGACTCATCGGTGGCGGCCGCGCTCCTCGTGCGGCAGGGCTACGACGTGGTCGGCATCTCGCTGAAGCTGTGGCCCAAGGAGCTGTGCGACACGGTGCCCAAGGAGAAGGTGTGCTGCTCCGCGCGCGACATCGAGGATGCCCGCCTCGTGGCCGACCGGCTCGGCATCCCGTTCTATGTGCTCGACGCCTCCCGGCAATTCCAGCACCATGTCATTGATTATTTCGTCAATGCCTACGCCGCCGGCGAGACGCCCAATCCGTGCGTCGCGTGCAACCGGACGATCAAGTGCGGCTATCTCTGGGAGCAGGCGCAATCGTTCGGCGCCCGGTGGCTGGCGACCGGCCATTACGCGGCGGTCACGTGGGACGAAGACCGCCGCCGCTATGTCGTCCGGCAGGCGGCCGATCCGCAGAAAGACCAGTCGTACGTGCTGTTTCAGCTGACGCAGGATCAGCTCAGCCACATGCGGTTGCCGTTGGGGACGATGACCAAGCCGGCGGTGCGGGCGATGGCTGAGGAGCTCGGGTTGGCGGAGGTGGCGCACAAGCCGGATAGCCAGGAGATCTGCTTCGTGCCGTCGGGCGGCTATCGGGAATTTTTGCGCCCGCGCCTGCCGGCCGTCCCGGGACCGATCCAGGCCGAGGATGGCCGCGTCCTCGGCGAGCATCAGGGGATTGCCTGGTACACGGTCGGCCAGCGCAAGGGGCTGGGCGTCGCCGCGCCGCGGCCGCTCTACGTGACCGCCCTCGTCCCGGCGCGCAATGCCGTGGTCGTCGGAGAGGCAGAGGCGTTGCAGAAGACGACGTGCCGTTGCCGAGACGCCGTCTGGATGGGGTTTGATGCGCTGACCGAGCCCCGTCGCGCCGGCGTCAAGATCCGGTACCATCATCCGACCGCGCCCGCGTGGATCCGGCCCTTGCTGGACGGGGCGGTGGCCGTGGAGTTTGACGAGCCGCAGTTGGCGGTGACGCCTGGGCAAGCGGCGGTCTTCTACGAGGGCGATACCGTGATTGGTGGGGGGTGGATCACCACATGAAGGCGACCTGGGGGATCTGGCTCGTGCTGATCTGGCTGGCCGTGCCGGCGCTTGCCGAGGCCGGCGAGGAGTTGGTGACGAAAGAAGTCAAAGGGTTCCGATTCAAAGTTCCGGCGGATTGGCCGGTCGAGGAGCGCAACGGCACCGTCGCCCCCATTCCATCCGAGGAATACTTGTCGAAGAAGTTCTTGGCGATCACGACGCGGTTTGAGGCGGCGGAGAAGCGGCTCACGACGATGGAGACGAAACAGGCGGCTCTCGAATCGCAGATGGCGGTGTTGGACAAGCGGGTGGGGGCCGTGGATCAGCGGCTGACGGTCGTGGAACGCGCGCAGGGGGACCAGGGCCGCGCGCTCCAGGTCCTGCAAGCGCAGGCCAAATCAACTCCCGCGCCGGCGCCCGCCCCGGCGGCGCCGGCAAACGGGGATCTGGTCCCGCAACAGCCGACGGGGGAAGGCCAATGACCGCCCCGAAGCGGATCCTCGTGGTGGACGATGAGCCGATGGTGGTCCGCATGGTCAGCGATCGCCTTCGGATGGAAGGCTACGATGTGCTCGTGGCGATGGACGGGCAGGAGGGGTTGGCGAAGGCGCAGACCGAGGCGCCGGATCTCATCATCCTCGATCTCATGCTCCCCAACCTCAATGGCTATTCGGTCTGTTCGGTGCTCAAGCGCGACCCGCGGTATCAGAAGATCCCGATCGTCATCTTCACCGCCAAGATCGATGAGTCGGAGGAGGAGATGAAGTTGCTGAGCGGGGCCGATGCCTTCGTGCGGAAGCCGTTCAAAGCCTCGGAGCTGCTCGGCCAACTCACTCGCCTCCTTGGCCCCTCTTCCACGTAGTTGAATGTCCAACTCAGTTGGCGGCGTAGCTCAGCCCGGTAGAGCAGGGGACTCATAAGCCCTTGGTCAGTGGTTCAAATCCACTCGCCGCCACCCCCTCCCGCCCACGTCTCTCACCACTTGCATACCACCTCCGCCGATTCGCGCGGCAGCGCCGCGTGTGGCCACGGGGCGCAAAGATCCTCGTCGGGGTCTCCGGCGGGCCCGACTCGATGGCCTTGTTGACGTTGTTAGCGGAGCTCCGCGAGTGCGAGCGCCTGACGGTGTGGGCGGTCTATGT
Source organism: Candidatus Omnitrophota bacterium (assembly GCA_016206635.1). Taxonomy (GTDB): domain Bacteria; phylum Omnitrophota; class Gorgyraeia; order 1-14-0-20-64-10; family JACQQZ01; genus JACQRF01. Next base: position 5,644 of record JACQRF010000080.1, on the reverse strand, counting down.
CAATCACGGATGGCGGCCGGCGGCGGCCCGCCGGGAACGGGCGCTCGTCCAGCGTGTCGGGCGCCGCCTCGGGGTGCCGGTGCTCACGGTGTCACTGGCGCCCGACAAACGCCCTCGCCAGTCGTGGGAGGGCACTGCCCGAGATCGGCGTTACGCGGCCTTGGCGCGCCTGGCGCGGCGGGTGGGGGCGCGGCACGTGGCGGTCGGCCATACGCAGGAAGATCAGGCGGAGACGGTGCTGCTGGCGCTCGCGCGCGGCAGCGGATTGACCGGGGCCGGCGGGATGCCGGTGGGGCGGGCATTAGGCTCGCGGCGGCTCCGGCTGATCCGCCCGTTGCTGATGTGCCGCCACGCGGCGTTACAGGCTTACCTGCGTGGTCGGCGAATCCCCTGGGTCGTCGACCCGACGAACACCCGCCCGGCGTTCCGCCGGAACCGGCTGCGCCGCACCGTGCTGCCGCCGCTGGCGCGGGCGTTCGGCCCGTCGGTGGTGGAACGCCTGGCGGCGTTTGCCGAGGTGGCGCGCGAAGACGATCGATGGCTGCAGCGGCAGACGGCGCATTGGTGCCGGCGCCATGTCCGAGCTATCCGAGGGCGCGCGCGCGTTGCGGCCCCGCTCCTTCGGGGGCAGCCGGTGGCCCTGCAGCGTCGCATCGTGCGCTGGATGATCGCCCGGGCGGTGGGCAGCCTGCGGCGGGTGGCGTTCCGTCACGTGGCGGCCTGTCTTGAGCTGGTCGCGGCGCGCCGGCCGGGCCGCCTGGATTGGCCGCGCGGCGTGACCGTGCGGGTCACGGCCCGCGCGGTCGTCGTGAGCGCCCCCGCGCGTCGTCGATGAGCCCCGCTTGCATGCCTGCACGTTCCATGCTACACTGGCGCTTCTTCACGATCGTGCGATGACGACACCGACGATAACACCTCCCAAACCTGTGTCACCGTCTCCGGTGTCCCCGCCGGGCCCATCCACCCCGCCGAGGATCTCCCGCGGCATCTTGTGGGTGCTTGTGGCCATGGCGACGGTTGCCTATCTGTACCGCATGGGGCAGATGGCGGAAGGGACGCCGGTGAAGCTGGGGTATGCCCAGTTCTTCAATATGCTGGCGCATAATAACGCGACCCCGACGATCGACACGGCGATCCTGTCGGACGGCAAGGTGTACGGCGAGCAAATGGACGGGACCAAGTATGAAGTGGCCGTGCCCAACGATCCGGACCTGGTCCGCACGCTGCGGGAGCAGGTGAAAGACTTCCGGATCGAGCCGCCGCGGACCTTCTGGCTGAATGTGTTCTTCCAGTTGGCCGGCCCGCTGCTGCTACTCGCCTTTTTCTGGGCGCTCGTCTATCGCGGGGCGCAGGGCGGGGGGCGCATCTTGGCGTTTGGCAAGAGCCGCGCCCGCCAGATGAGCGATTCCGAGACGCGCGTGACGTTCGACGATGTGGCCGGCGTGGACGAAGCCAAGGAAGAACTGCGGGAGATCATCGAGTTCCTCAAAGATCCAAAGCGGTTCCAGCGGCTCGGCGGCAAGATCCCCAAAGGCGTGCTGCTGATGGGGCCGCCGGGGACCGGCAAGACTTTGCTGGCCAAGGCGGTGGCGGGCGAGGCCAGCGTGCCGTTCTTCTCCATCAGCGGGTCCGATTTTGTGGAGATGTTCGTCGGGGTCGGGGCGTCGCGCGTGCGCGATCTGTTCGACCAGGCGAAGAAGTCGGCCAAGGCCTCGGGCCGCGGTTGCATCATCTTCATTGACGAGATTGACGCCGTCGGGCGCCAGCGCTTCGCCGGCATCGGCGGCGGGCATGACGAGCGGGAGCAGACGCTGAACGCGCTGCTCGTCGAGATGGACGGCTTCAACACCCAGGAAGGGGTCATCCTGGTGGCGGCCACGAATCGGCCGGACGTGCTGGACCCGGCGCTGCTGCGCCCCGGCCGGTTCGACCGGCAGATCGTGATCGATCGCCCCGACATCAACGGCCGCGAGGCGATTCTCAAGGTCCACACGCGGAAAATCACGCTGGCCCCCGACGTGGACTTGAAGTCGATTGCGCGGCAGACGCCGGGGTTTTCCGGCGCGGACTTGGCGAACCTGGCGAATGAGGGGGCCTTGCTGGCGGCCCGCCGCAATAAGGACGCCGTCGGCACCGCGGAGCTGGAACAGTCGATCGAGCGGGTGATGGCCGGCCCGGAGCGCAAGTCGCGCGTCATCTCCAATTATGAGAAGTCGATCGTGGCGGCGCACGAGGCGGGCCATGCCCTCGTCGCGTTGCTCGTGCCCGGGGCCGATCCGGTCCACAAGGTGTCGATCATCCCGCGCGGCACGGCGGCGCTGGGCTATACCATGCAGATGCCGTTGGAGGATCGCTACATCACCACCCGGCGGGAATTGCTGGGCAAGCTGACGGTGTTGTTGGGCGGCCGCGTGGCGGAGGAGCTGACGTGCCAAGAGGTGACGACCGGCGCGCAGAACGACCTCGAGGTGGCGACGGAGCTGGCGCGCCGCATGGTCTGCGAGTACGGGATGAGCGAGGCGCTCGGGCATTTGACGTTCGGCAAGCGGCCCTCGATGGTGTTCCTCGGCCGCGACCTGGCCGAGGAGCGGAACTATTCCGACCGCACCGCCGTGCTGATCGATGAGGAGGTTCGCAAGATCGTGGATGCCAGCTACGCTCGGGCCCGGGACGTGCTCACGGCCCATCGCGACCAGCTCGCCCAGCTGACGGGCGCGTTGCTGGAGCGCGAGGTGCTGGATGGCGAAGAGGTCACGCGCATTGCCGGATTGCCCCGTCCCGCCGATGAATCCGGCCGCCAGCCCGCGGCCTCCGCATAACGTCCCGCGCCCGTTGGCGTGCGGCCGATTCCAGCTGATGGTCGGGGGGCGCACCCTGGTGATGGGGATCCTCAACGTGACGCCGGATTCGTTCAGCGACGGCGGCCGCTACCTCGACCCGTCGGCCGCCTGCGCGCGGGCGCGCGCGATGGTGGATGAGGGGGCCGACCTGATTGACATCGGCGGCGAGTCCACGCGGCCGGGCGCCGCCCCGGTGCCGGCCGGCGAAGAGTTGCGCCGGGTGCTGCCGGTGATCCGCGCGCTCGCGCCCATCCTGCCTGTCCCGATCTCCGTGGATACGCGCAAGGCGGTCGTGGCCCGAGAGGCCGTGGCGGCCGGCGCCTCTCTGATCAACGATGTCACCGCGCTGACAGGTGATCCTGACATGGGCGATGTCGTGGCCAGGACCGGCGCGCCCGTGATCCTCATGCACATGCAGGGGACGCCGGAGACCATGCAGCAGGGGCCGCGCTATGCCGATGTCGTGACGGAGGTCACGGGGTGGTTGCGCGAGGCGGCGGCCGGCGCCCAGGCGCGCGGGGTCGCCGAGGCGCAGATCTTGATTGACCCGGGGATCGGCTTCGGGAAGCGGCCGGGGCACAACCTGCAGTTGTTGCGGGCCGTGGACCGGTTCGTGGCGACGGGGTACCCGGTGGTCGTCGGCCCATCGAGAAAATCGGTGATCGGCGCGGTGCTGGGCGGCGGGCCGGATGAGCGGTTGATGGGGACGGCCGCGGCGGTGGCGTGGGCAGCCTCCGCCGGGGCGGCGATGGTGCGCGTCCATGATGTCCGTGCCATGCGCCAGGTGGTCGAGATGATCGAGGCGGTGCGCCGGGCCGCATGAGCGTCCCCTGGGGCTTGTGGTGGCAGCCGGTCCTCGAGATCGGCCTCCTGTGGGCGTTCTATTACGGCCTGCTGGTATTTTTCCGGGGGACCGTGGCAATTCATGTCCTGCGCGGGGCGTTGGTCCTGCTCCTGCTGTTCGTCCTCACGGAACTCCTCGGGCTGCAGGTCCTGCATTGGCTGTTGACCCACCTGGTGGCCATCTCCGTCATCGCGCTGCTGATCGTCTTCCAACCGGAGCTGCGCCGCGGCTTGGCGAAAATCGGCGGGGAGCACTTCTTCCGGCTGGCCCAACCGAAGGACGAAGTCATCGAGGAAGTGATCAAGGCGGTGACCTCGATGGCGCACAAGAAGATGGGGGCGATCCTGGCGATCGAACGACAGACGCGGCTGCGACCGTACACCGAGAGCGGCATTCTGCTGGACAGCGCCGTGACGAGCGAGCTGCTGGTGACGGTGTTCACCTCGCCGGCCCCGCTCCATGACGGCGGCGTGATCATCGCCCAAGGGCGGATCTTGGCGGCGGCGTGCCTGTTCCCCCTCACGCAGGACCCGCGCGTCTCCAAGACACTCGGCACGCGCCATCGGGCCGCGCTCGGCTTGTCCGAGGAAACCGACGCGCTGGTGATCGTCGTCTCGGAAGAGACCGGCGCCATCTCGCTGGCGGTGCGCGGGGAGTTGTCGCGAGATTTAGATCGGGAGTCGTTGGTCCAGTCGCTTCGGGAACTCTACGGACAGCGGGGAGTGCTGGCGATGGAACCGTTCAACCCGCCGCCAGGGGGGCCGTAAGCCGATGCCGCGGCCGGGATGGCTTCACGATTGGCCCTCGAAACTGTTGGCGCTGATCCTCGCGGTGGCGACGTGGTGGGCCGTGCGGCGCATGCTGCCGCCGCATTGGTGAGCCGCCACCATGCCCCGGCTGGGCGTCAATATTGATCACGTGGCCACGCTGCGCCAGGCCCGACGCACCGTCGAGCCGGACCCGGTCCTGGCGGCGGCGGAGGCGGAGTTGGCTGGATGCGACTCGATCGTCTGCCATCTCCGAGAAGACCGGCGGCATATTCAAGACCGCGATCTGGCCGCGCTGCGCCGGGTCGTCCGCACCCGGTTGAATGTGGAGATGGCGATCGCCGAGGATGTCGTGGAGGCCGTGCTGGCGGTGTGCCCTGACCAGGCGACGCTTGTGCCCGAGCGCCGCCAGGAGATTACCACCGAAGGGGGGTTGGACGTGGTGGCCCACCGCCGGCGGCTCGCCCCGGTGATCCGGCGACTGCAGGCCCGCAGGATCGTCGTGAGCCTCTTTATTGATCCCGAGCTCCGGCAGGTGGAGGCATCGCAGGCGCTGGGGGTGTCCATGATCGAATTGCATACCGGCGCCTATGCCAATGCGCGGACCGCCGCGGCGCGGCGCCGCGCGCTGGCGCGGCTGCGCGCGGTGGCGGACCGGGCCCGCGCGATGGGGCTGACGATCAACGCCGGCCACGGGCTAACCTATCATAATGTCAGGGCGGTCGCCGCGCTCCCGGGCGTGGCGGAGCTGAATATCGGACACAGCATCATGGCCCGCGCGATGTTGGTGGGGATCCGTCAGGCGGTCCGCGACATGGTCACGCTCGCGCGCGGGGCGGCCGCGTGATCCTCGGCTGCGGGGTGGATCTCGTCGAGGTCGCCCGGCTGCGGCGCACGCTGCGCCGGCAGGGACCGGCGTTCCTTGCCCGGATCTTCACACCGGGGGAGCGCCGCTACTGCGTGGCGAAGCGCCTCTCCGCCGAGCATCTCGCCGCGCGCTTTGCGGCGAAAGAAGCGGTGGCCAAGGCGTTCGGCGACCGGCAGGGGCTGACGATGCGCTGGCAGGATGTGGCGGTGATGCGGGCCTCCAGCGGCCAGCCGAGCATTCAGTTGACCGGCGAGGCCCGGCGGCTGCAGCGCCGGCGCCGCGTCCGGCGGATCCATCTGTCGTTGACGCATACGGCGCGCTATGC
>JACQRF010000078.1 GCA_016206635.1 Candidatus Omnitrophota bacterium | reverse complement strand
ATCTGGGTGGTCCGCGACCTGCCGTCCGACGGCGGCGGGGTGTACGTGATCTGGGCCCGCTGCACGCACTTAGGGTGCACGCCGAACTGGATGCCGGTCGAGAGCAAGTTCAAGTGCCCCTGCCACGGCAGCGGGTTCCGGCGGACCGGGAAGAACTTCGAGGGCCCCGCCCCGCGGCCGCTGGAGCGGTTGAAGGTCGCCTTGGCCGATGACGGCCAGATCGTCGTGGACATGAATACCCACTTCAAGAACCCGGGTGATTGGAAGAAACCCGAGGCGTATCTTTCCCTCCATGCCTGAGACCGCGGCCCCCCAGAAGCCGTCGCGTCCGTCCGTGGACGTGCAAGACCTGATGCGGAAGGTCAAGACCTCGCAGGTTTGGAAATCCATCTTCCGGCACGGCTACGAGGATACCCCGCGCAACCGGTCGCTGATGATCCTCTCCAACGTCTGGCTGCACCTGCATCCGGTGAAGATGCGGCCGGCCGGGATCCGCGTGGCGTTCACCTGGGCCGGGATGGGGATCATCACCTTCTGGCTGTTCCTGGTGCTGACGCTGACTGGCTTGCTGCTGATGTTCTACTATCGCCCGACGGTCGAGCACGCCTACCTCGACATGAAAGATCTGCAGTTCGTCGTCCCATTCGGGATGCCGCTGAGGAACATGCACCGGTGGTCGGCGCACCTGATGGTGTTCGCGGTGATGCTGCACATGGCCTCGGTCTTCTACCGCGGCGGGTACAAGCCGCCGCGCGAATTCAATTGGGTCGTCGGCGTGGGGCTGCTGCTCCTCACGTTCCTGCTGTCGTTCACCGGCTACCTGCTGCCGTGGGACCAGCTGGCGATCTGGGCGATCACCGTCGGGTCGAACATGGCCGCCGCCACGCCGCTGCTCGGGGCGGAGGGCCCGCTGGCGATCCTGGGGCCGTCCAACGACGCCCGGTTCATGCTGCTGGGGGCCAAGGCGGTGGGCGAGACGGCGCTGCTCCGGTTCTACGTGCTGCACTGCGTGGTCCTCCCGTTCGTGTTCGCGATCCTGGTGAGCCTGCACTTCTGGCGGGTGCGCAAGGACGACTTCTCCGCGGTCCCGCTGCCGCCGAAGGCGGAGCGCCGGCAGGGGGTGCGGGTCGAGGAATGGCTGCGCGCGCACAAGGGGGCGCTCGAGGAGCGGATCTTCGTCTGGCCGCACGTGATCGCGCGCGAGTTCGTGGCGATCCTCCTCGTGACCCTGATGGTGTTCGGGTGGTCGCTCCTGGCCAATGCCCCGCTCGAGGGGCTGGCCGACCCGAACAAGACCCCCAATCCGTCGAAGGCGCCGTGGTACTTCGTCGGACTCCAAGAGCTGCTCGTCTACTTCGATCCGTGGATCGCCGGGGTGGTGTTGCCGACGGTGATCCTGCTCGGGCTGATGGCCATCCCGTACATTGACGTCAATCCGCGCGGCGTCGGCTACTACAACGTCCGGGATCGGAAGTTCGCGGTGACGCTGTTCACCCTCGGGCTGACGATGTGGTTCACGCTGATCGCGATCGGCTACTACCTGCGCGGCCCGGGGTGGGAGTGGTACTGGCCGTGGCAGCCGTGGGATGTCCATCGGGTGACGTCGCAGCGGCCGATGTGGAATGTGCCGAACTGGATCGGGATCCCGCTGGTCCTCGGGTTTTTTTGGGCGTTCCTCGAGCTCCCGAAGCGGGTGTGGAAGGGATTCGCCGGGGGGTTGAGCCGGCCCCAATACCTCATCACCATGGGCCTGACCGGCGGGATGTGCTTCGTCCTGCTGAAGATCATCCTGCGGCTGGCGCTGCGGGTGAAATATCTCGTGTCGTTTCCCGGGATCAATCTGAACATCTGACGCATGGCGCGCGCGACGTCTCGACAGGTGCTGATCCGACTGTTCTTCGCCTCGACGGTCGGGTTGGTGTTGCTGCTGGCGGTCACGATCTGGCGGCAGCTCCATCCGGCATGGGGCCCGTACCAGGTGGCGTACGCGAAACTGCTGGCTCGGACCACCGGCCAGCGCCCGCCGTGGTTCACGCCGCTGGAGGTCAAGCAAATCCATCTGCCGCAGCTGGGGCGGACCGACCGGTGCACGACGTGCCACCTCGGCGTGGACAACCCGAAGATGGCCGACGCCCCGCAGCCGTTTCGCACGCACCCCGACTATCTGATCCACCCGGTCGAGGCGTTCGGGTGCACGGTGTGCCACGGCGGGCAGGGGATGGCGGTGACGAAACAGGATGCCCATGGTTTCGTGAAACATTGGGAGCGGCCATTGTTGCCGAAGCCGCTCTTGGCCGCCTCCTGCGCGTCGTGCCACGAAGCGCAGGCCCATCTGACGACGCCGCCGGCGCCACTGACCCTCACCCCCTCACCCATCCTCTCCCCCCCCGGGGGAGAGGAGCGAGGTGAGGGGGTAGGGCTGGCCGGCACGGAGCGGCTCGTCCGCGGCAAGCAACTCTTCGATCGCCTCGGCTGTATCGGCTGCCACGCCGTCCGCGGGTGGGGCGGGCCGATCAGCACCGATTTGGCCACGGTCGCCTACAAGCCGCTGGACGAATTTGATTTCCGGTACGTGCGGGGGCCGCACACCGCGGTCGCGTGGAATCTCGAGCATTTCAAGGAGCCCCAGCGGGTGAATCCCGGCGATCCGGCGAACCACGTCCCGCCGACGCCGATGCCGAACTACCAGTTCACGGAGGAGGAGGCGACCGATCTCACCGCGCTGGTGTTCAGCTATTGGCGGGAGGAGGTGCCGTCGAAATACCGCGTCGCCGCGGCCCCCCTCACCCCTGACCCCTCACCCTCGCTCCCTCTCCCCAGCGGGGAGAGGGATGGGGTGAGGGAGCGCGGCCGGGCAGTCTTCCAGAAGTACGGCTGCGTCGGTTGCCACGGGATCGAGGGCCGCGGCGGGATGAAGAATTATAATGCCTCGACCGGCGGCGAGGTGCCGCCGCTGACGTACGTCGCGCAGGGGTTGACGAACGACCAGCTCAAGGCCCTGATCCGGGAGGGACGGTACCCCACGAAGGCTGACCCGCGCGGGCCGACGCCGCCGCTGTGGATGCCGACGTGGAAAGACAAGCTGTCCCCCGAAGAATTGGATGATGTCGTGGAGTACCTCGTGTCGCTCTATCCATCGGAGATGACGCTGGCCGCGGGAGGGTCCTGATGTTCAATCTCGGAGTGCCGGAACTGCTGCTGATCTTGGTGATCTGCCTCCTGCTGTTCGGCGCCGGCCGCCTGCCGGAGATCGCCCGCTCGCTGGGCAAGGCGATCAAGGAGTTCAAAGACTCCATGAAAGATGACGACAAACCGCAAGGACCAAAGATCGCATGAGCGAGGTGACGGGAACGTCAGCGGGGAGGCCCCCCGATGTGCGGCGACCATTGCTCGAGCACTTGGAAGAGCTGCGCCGGCGGCTGGGGGTCTGCCTGCTGGCGGTGGTGGCCGGCGCGGTCGTGACGTACGGCGCCCGCGCCCCGCTCATGGCGTGGCTGTTGGCCCCGGTCGAGCGCGTGGTGTTCACCACCGTGGCCGAGCCGTTCATGGCGCAGCTCAGGATGGCCGGGTGGGGGGGGCTGCTGCTGGCGGCGCCGGTGATCCTTTGGCAGGCGTGGGAGTTCTTCGCGGTGGGGTTGCGGGCCCAGGAGCGGCGGGCGCTCGCCGGCTGGGTGCCGCTGAGCATCGCGCTGTTCGCCGCCGGGGCCTGGCTGGGGATCACCGCCTTGGTGCCGGCGGCCGTCCGATTCTTCCTGGGCTTCGCCAGCGAGCAGGTGGCGCCGATGCTGTCAATCAGTCAGTACCTCGGGTTTGTCGGCTCGCTGATGCTGGCGTGCGGCGTGGTCGCCCAGACCCCGCTGGTGGTCGCCGTGCTGGCTCGCCTCGGCATTGTGACCCCCGCCTTTCTGTGGTATCACTGGCGCGGGGCCGTCATCGGGAGCTTCCTCGTCGCGGCAGTCGTCACGCCGACGCCGGACATCGTCACGCAAATGTTCCTGGCGGGCCCGCTGCTGGGGCTCTACGGGTTGTCCATCGGCTTGGCGGCGATCGTGCAACCCAGATCTCAACGGGGTCTGACCCATGGGTCAGACCCCATCAGCCCGTTGGTGGAGGCAGCCCATGACGCTCGTTGAGCAGGTGACCGCCGATCTCACCGCGGCGATGAAAGCCGGCGACGCGCCGAAAGTGTCCGCGCTGCGGATGCTGAAGGCGGCGTTGGTGAACGGCGCTATCGAGCAGCGGGTGGAGGCGCTGCCGGACGCCGCCGCGCAGGAGGTGGTGCGCCGGCAGATCAAGCAGCATCGGGAATCGTTCGAGGCGTTTCAGAAAGGCGGGCGCGGCGACCTGGCCGCCAAGGAGAGTGCCGAGCTGAAGTACCTCGAGGGATACCTGCCACCCCAGATGTCGGAGGCGTCGCTGCGCGCCATCGTGCAAGAATGCGTGGCGGCCAGCGGGGCCGCCGGCCCGAAGGCCATGGGCCAGGTGATGAGGCTCGTGATGGCGAAGGTCCAGGGGCAGGCCGACGGCAAGACGGTGAGCGCGCTCGTGGCCCAGGCATTGGCCCCGCCCCCTCATGCGGTGTGACACCTGCGGCAAGGACGTGCCGGAGGTCAGCCGGGTCGTGATCTACACCGGCTACAACAAGATCGCGGCCAAGGCGGTCTATAACTGCCCCGACTGCTTCGAGCGCAAAGAGCGCGCCAAACCCTACAATCAGGAGCCAAAGCCCCCGCATGGCGATTAAATCGGACCGCTGGATCACCCGGATGGCGCGCGAGCACGGCATGATCGAGCCGTTCGTCGAGCGGCAGACCGCCAACGGCGCCGTCAGCTTCGGCGTCTCCAGCTATGGCTACGACATCCGCGTCGGGGACGAGTTCAAGATCTTCACCAACGTGAACAGCTCGATCATTGACCCCAAGGCGTTCGATGCCAAGTCGTTCATTGACTTCAAGGGGCCGGTCTGCATCGTCCCGCCCAATTCCTTCGCGCTGGCCAAGACCGTGGAATATTTCCGGATCCCGCGCAACGTTCTCTGCGTGTGCTGTGGAAAAAGTACTTATGCGCGGTGCGGGATCATCGTGAATGTCACTCCATTTGAACCGGCATGGGAGGGCTACGTGACCCTCGAGATCTCGAACACCACGCCCTTGCCGGCGAAAATCTACGCCAACGAGGGGATCGCCCAGGTCCTCTTCTTCGAATCCGACGAGGAGTGCGCCATCTCCTACAAAGATCGGAAGGGGAAATACCAGGGCCAGCAGACGATCACCCTGCCGAAAGTCCTCGCCTCGACGCCCGCCGGCAAGCGCCCCGCCAGAACCAAAGGGGTCAGACCCGTCGTGGGGGTCTGACGTTCTTTGGCGGTGCCAGGCCCCTGTAGAGCTCTGTGGGGGCCTGGCACCGGCCACGAGGAGTTCCTCTGATGATTCTGCCGGCCCGCGGCTGTGACGTCGCGGTCACCCTCGACTCCGGCCAAGCGTTCCGCTGGGCGCCGTACGGCCCGCGCGGCTGGCGCGGCGTGCTCGGCGATTCGATCGTCACGCTCCTGCCCGATCACGCGCGCCTGCGCGTCCTCGGCAGCGCCCCCGACGCCATCCTTGGGCCCCGCGTCACCCGCTACTTCGGCCTCGATGACGACCCGACGTGGCGGCTGGCCTCGGTGGACGTGGACCCCGCGATCCACGCCGCGCTGGCGGCGACCCGCGGCCTGCGGATCCTCCGCCAGGACCCGTGGGAGTGCCTCGCCAGTTTCATCTGCGCCACCTTCAACAACATCCTCCGCATCCAGGGGATGATCGGCCGGCTCTGCCGCGCCTACGGGCGCGCGGTGCCGTGGGGCGGCGACGTCTGGTGGACGTTCCCGACGCCGGAGGTCCTCGCCCGCGTCGAGCCGTCGGCCCTGCGCCGGCTCGGCTTCGGCTACCGCGCGCCGTACGTCGTCAAGGCCGCGCAACAGGTGAGCGACGGCAAGGTGAACTTGGCGGCGGCCGCCCGCCTCCCGTACGCCGAGGCGCGCGAGGCCCTGCTCGCCGTCGAAGGCGTCGGCGAGAAGGTGGTCGAGTGCGTCTTGCTGTTCGGCTTCGGACAGGAGGAGGCGTTCCCGGTGGATGTCTGGATCGGCCGCGTGATGCGCCGGCTCTATTTCCGGAATCGCCGCGTGCCGGACCGCCGTCTTCGCGCCTTCGCCCGCCGCCACTTCGGCCCCTCCTGCGGCCTCGCCCAGCAAGCCCTCTTCCACGCCGCCCGCACTGGCGCCTTGCCTGGGGTCTGACCCCTTCAGGGTTGCTCCCTTCTAAGGATGTGATGTCCACAGCGACCGGGCATCTCGTCATGATTGACGCGGGTGGGTTGAGCGTAGGGGATGAGGACGCTTACCTGGCGTTCGTGGACGCGGCCGCGCCTGAGACCCTGCCACCGGACGCTGGTTTGGAGGAAGCCATCGCCGCTGGGCGCGAAGGGCGCGAGCGCCTCGACGTCGGGGCGTAGCCCTCAGGCGTTGACATTCTGAGTATAGTGCTGTATACTTATTGTAGACATGGAGGTTTCCATGACGTTTGTCACCGCGCGCGATCTTCGGCTCCATCCGGCGGCCGTGTGGGGACGGCTGGCGAAAGCCCATGAAGTGGTCATCACCCTGAAAGGGCGCCCCATCGGGATTTTGGCGAAGGCCACGGAGGAAGAAGTGGAGGAGATCCTCCAAGCGTTCCGTCGGGCCCGGGCGGCGGCCGCGATTGCCCGCCTGCGCGCCGAGGCCGAGGTCTCTGGGGCGAGTCAGATGACCGTGTCGGAGATCAACCGAGAAGTCCGCGCCGTCCGCCGCTCGCGCCGCGCGGCCTGACGGGCGATGTCGTTGACCAGTTGGCCTCCTCGACTGGTTCTTGACACGAATGTCATCGTGTCAGGTTTGTTAACCCCGCACGGGACGTCCGCGCGCCTCGTGGACCTCGCGCAGCGCGAGGAACTCCGGCTCTTGTACGATGACCGCATCCTGCACGAGTACGACCAGGTGTTGCGAAGGCCCCGCTTTGGATTCTCGGCTACCACCGTGGCCTTGCTCCTAGAATTCGTGGAGATGAGCGGTGAGCGCGTGGTGGCCAGGCCGCTGCCGCCCGCTGGGACAGACCTTTCGGACCAACCGTTTCTCGAGGTCGCTGTGTCTGGGGTGGCCGAGCTGTTGGTGACGGGGAACCGACGACATTATCCACGGCACCCCGTAGGGTCCCTGCGCATCCTGAATTCTGCCGAGGCCCTCCGGTGGATGCTCTCGAGAGACGAATTCCGGTGACCCCTCGGCAGGTCTCTGTCACCCCGAAGGGCCTCCGCTGGTGGCGGACGGGGCATCCGTGGATCTACCGAGACGACATCGCCAAGGGTGATAAATCCTCGGCGGGGGAGCTCGTGCGCGTCGTCGGGCCGGCCGGCGACGTCCTCGGCCAGTACTTCTTCAATCCCGCCTCGAAGATCGCTCTGCGCCTGGTTTCTCGGGACGACGCGCCGGTGGACCGTGGGGTTTGGGAGGCGCGCTTGCGCGCTGCAATCGCCTACCGCCAACGCGTCGTCCGCGACAGCACCGCGTATCGGCTGATCGCCTCGGAGGCGGACGGCTTCCCCGGGCTCATCGTGGACCGCTACGGTGACGTCCTCGTGCTCCAAGGCACGTCGCTGGGGATCGAGCGCTTGATGCCGTTGCTCCTGGAGCTCTTGCAGGAGGCGATGCATCCGACGGCGATCGTGGCCCGCAACGATCTGGCGATCCGCGCGCTGGAGGGGTTGCCGAGAGAGGCGGCGCTGGCCGCCGGCGAGCGGCCCGGACCGATTGAGATCCAGGAGGGGCCGTGCCGATTCATGGTGGATGTCTGGACGGGGCAGAAGACCGGGTGGTATCTCGACCAGCGGGAGAACCGGCTGGCGGCGGCGCGGGTCGCCCGCGGCCGCGCGCTCGACGCCTTTTCCTACCAGGGAGCGTTCGCCTGCCACCTGGCGCGGTCCGCCGAGTCGGTCGTCGCGGTGGATTCGTCCGAGGCGGCGGTGGCGAAGATCGCCGAGCACGCGGCGCTCAACGGGCTCGCCAACGTGACCCCGGTCCACGCGAAGGCGTTCGACTACTTGAAACGGGCGGACCAGGACGGCGCCCGCTTCGACACGATCGTCCTCGACCCGCCGGCGTTTGCCAAAGCCAAAACCGACGTCCCGGCCGCCACGCGCGGCTACAAAGAGCTCAACCTCCGCGCGCTGAAGCTGCTGACCCCCGGCGGCCACCTGATCACCTGCTCCTGCTCGCACAACCTCGACGAGCCAGCCTTCCTCGATCTCCTGCGCGCGGCGGCGGCCGACGCCGGCCGCACCGTCCGGGTCGTCGAGTCCCGCACCCAGGCCCTCGACCATCCCATCCTGCTGACCCTGCCGGAGTCGAAGTACCTCAAGTGTTATATCCTGGAGGCCGCCTGATCAGAAAAGGGCCGCTTATATAAGCGGCCCTTTTTTAGAGTTGGCGTTTGCTGAGGATCGTCAGGGCGGCGTCGAGGTCGTAGAGGTACGGGACGCCGGTGGCGAGATTGAGGTCGAGGACCTGCGCCTTCGTCAAGTGTTCCAGATCCATCACGATCGAGCGCAGGGAGTTGCCGTGCGCGGCCACGAGCACCGTCTTGCCCGCGGTGAGCTCGGGGGCGATCGTCGCGTGGAAGTAGGGCAGGGTGCGGGCGGCCGTGTCTTTCAGGGATTCCCCGCCGGGGGGCGCGATGTCATAGCTGCGCCGCCAGAGGCGCACTTGCTCGTCCCCGAATTTCTTCGCCGTCTCCGCTTTATTGAGCCCCTGCAGTTGGCCGTAGTGCCGCTCGTTCAGCGCCGCGTCCTTGATGACGGGGGTCGCCGGCTGTCCCAGCGCCTCCAGCACGATCCGCAGCGTCTCCTGCGCGCGCCGGAGCGCGGAGGTGTAGGCGATCTCGACGCGCAGGCCCGCCGCCTTGAGCGCGTCGCCGGCCCGACGCGCCTCCTCGAGCCCTTTCGGCGAGAGCGGCACGTCCACCCACCCGGTGAAACGATTCTCCTGATTCCACTGCGATTCGCCGTGTCGGAGCAGGATGAGGGTCGCCATGATGGAGAGCCATTATACGCACGCCGCGCGCGCGGCCGAAATATTTTTGACATTCGCGCGACGCGTATGCTATCGTGGCCGCAAGCCATGCACGCAGTGGCTCACACGGGGAGGGCGTAGCGGATGGATGCTCAAGCGATTCTTGTGGATCCATTGAGAATTCTTTTCGCGCGACTCGCATCGTTTGTGCCGGTATTGCTCGGGGCGCTCCTCATCCTGCTCATCGGGTGGGTGGTGGCTCGGATCTTGCAGGAAGTGCTCGTGCGCGCCTTGAAGACGGTGCGGGTGGATGATCTGGCGGAACGGGCCGGCTTGGGCGCGATTCTCCGCAAGGGGGCCGTCAGCTACACGTTCGCGGAGCTACTGGGGGTGTTCGTCTATTGGCTGATCCTCTTGGGCGCGCTCGTGGCCGCGGTCAACACGCTGGGCCTGACGGCGACCGCCGAGCTGCTCGACCGGGTCCTGCTCTACATCCCCAACGTCGTCGCGGGGGTCATCATCCTGACCCTCGGGGGTTTTTTCGCCGCCATGCTGGGCTCGCTGGTGCAGACCGTCGCGGCGAATGCCGGGGTCAAACAGTCGCGGGGCCTGGGATCGGTCACGAAAGTCGTGTTGATGGTGTTCGCCATCGAGGTGGCGCTCGAGAAGTTCATCGGCATGACGACGCTGCACATGCAGTTGAACATTCTCATTGCGGCGGTGGCGGCCGGCGCGGCCCTGGCGTTCGGGCTGGGGTGCAAAGATTTGGCGGGCCGGTTCGCGTCCGACATCGTTGATAAATGGCGGCGAGGCTAATCATCGAGGCGAGGAGGGAATCCCTCGTTCACAATTGAATACCCCACACGATCGACAGAGGGCTCATCGCCAGAGGGGCCCTCTCGCTCTTTTCCGGGCATGATCGTCGGCCTGACGTACGACCTCCGGCCAGAGCCGGTGTCCGGTACCGGCCATGATGACCCGCCGGATGCGTACGCGGAGTTTGATGCCCCCGGGACCGTGGAGGCGGTGGCGGGCGCCATCCGCGCGGTGGGCCATGAGGTCGTGCCCCTGGGGAACTTCCCGAAGGTGCTGGCGGCGCTCGACACGCTGCGCGTGGATCTCGTCTTCAACATCGCCGAGGGGGTGGGCGGCCGCAGCCGCGAATCGCAGATCCCGATGCTGTTGGAGGCGCGCGGCATTCCCTGCGTGGGCGCCGACGCGCTCTCGCTGGGGATTTCCCTCGACAAGGTCGTCGCCAAGCAGGTGTTCATGGCGGACGGCATCCCGACCCCGCGGTTCTTCGTGGTCCGCGATGCCGCGGCCCTCACCGCGTCCCCACTGCCGTTCCCGCTCATCGTCAAACCGCGCCACGAAGGCTCCAGCAAGTCGCTCTCCGACAAATCGCTCGTCCGCTCGCTCGGCGCTTTGAAAGCCCAGGCCGAGTGGCTCATCCGGACCTATCGTCAGCCGGCCCTCGTCGAGCAATTCATCGCCGGCACCGAGTTCACCGTCGCCGTCATCGGCAACGACCCGCCGGAGGCGCTCCCGGTGGTGCAGGTCGAGATTGACGGCCGGACGGACCTGGGCGACCTGTTCTACACCTTCTCCCGCATCAACGCGCCGGGGCTCACCTATCGGTGCCCGGCCAAGATCTCCCCGGCGGCGGAGGCCGAGCTGCGGCGGCTGGCCGTGCGCGCCTACGAGGCGATCGAGTGCCGAGATTTCGGGCGCGTGGACTTCCGGGTGGACGGCCAGGGCCGTCCGTATGTGCTGGAGATCAACCCGTTGCCCAGCCTCTCGACGGAGGATGTGTTCACGCCGATCGCAGAGCGCCTCGGCGTGTCGCACCAGGCAATGATCCAGCGCATCCTGAACGTTGCCATCGCCCGATGCCATCTCAATCTCAAGGACCCATGCCCTACACCCTCGCGCTGACCTACAACCAGAAACCCTTGCCGGTACCGGGTACAGGCTTGTACCCGGTACCGGAAATGTACCCGGTACCGGCAATGTACGACGATGCCTACTCGGAGTTTGACAGCGCCCACACGGTCCAGCAGCTGGCGGCCGCCCAGCGCGCGGCCGGCCATTCCGTCTATCTCGTGGAGGCGACGCCGGAGCTGCTGACCTGGTTCCGCGCGCACCGGGTGGATCTCGTGTTCAATATCGCCGAGGGGGTTGCGGGGGAGTCGCGCGAATCGCGCGTCCCCGCCATTCTCGATTTTCTGGGGATCCCGTATGTCGGGTCCGGCGTGCTGGCCCTGGCCTTGGCGCTGGACAAGGCCAAGGCGAAGCAGCTGTTCCAGGCCGCCGGGGTCCCGACGCCG
Organism: Candidatus Omnitrophota bacterium; assembly: GCA_016206635.1. Lineage (GTDB taxonomy): Bacteria > Omnitrophota > Gorgyraeia > 1-14-0-20-64-10 > JACQQZ01 > JACQRF01. The sequence continues at coordinate 4,607 of JACQRF010000078.1, read as the reverse complement.
GCGTTTCAGCTGATCGATCGCCTGGCGACGCCGCTGGCCCCAGCCCTGCGATGCCCGCTCATCGTCAAGCCGAATGCCGAAGGGTCGGCGAAAGGCATCTGGATGTCGAGCGTGGTGACGACCCCCGCGCACGCCCTCGCGCAGGCGCAGCGTCTCATGAACCGATACCGGCAGCCGGCCCTGATCGAGGAATTCGTGGAGGGCACGGAGCTCACCGTCGGCATTCTCGGCGACACGGCGCTGCCGGTCCTGGAAATCGATTTCTCGACGTGCGAGGGGTCCGGCGAGCGGTTCTACTCGTGGCGGATGAAGGAGTACCAGGGGAATCGCGCGCTGCGCTTGACCCCGACGTTCTGGTGCCCGGCGCGGCTGCCCGCCCCCGTGGCCGCGCGCGCGCAGGCGGTGGCGCTGCGGGCCCACGCGGCGCTGGGATGCCGAGATTTTTCCCGCGTGGATCTGCGCCTGGCCGCCGATGGGACGCCGTATGTCCTCGAGGTCAATCCGCTGCCAGGGCTGGATCCCGAGGAATCCAATTTTCCGCGCATGGCCCGGGCGGCGGGGTGGGGGTACCCGGCGCTCATCGAACATCTCGTGCAGCTGGCCGCCGCGCGCCTGCCTGCTGAACAGGCCGGCCTGCCGGCCAGGCCACCGTCATCCATCCTTCCATCATCCACCCATCGAGACATGCCGGCGCCAGCCATCGCCGGGGGCATGGCCGCCTTATGGCCGTTGAGAGGAGGTCGTTGACCGTGAGCCAGGAGAATGGGTATCACGAGATCCCGATGTGGGCGCACGTGGCCGAGCAGGACTGGGAGGACTGGCACTGGCAGCTCCGCAATCGGATCACGGGCGTGGACCAGCTGAAGAGTTGGTTTCCGCTGACGCCGTCCGAGGAGGAGGCCGCGCGCCGCACGCAGGGGCGGCTGGTCATGGCGATCCCGCCGTACTGGGCCTCGTTGATGGACCCGCACGACCCGCAGTGTCCCATCCGCCGGCAATGCATCCCGACGATGGAGGAGTTCGACGTCCGGGAGCACGACCGGCTCGACCCGTGCGGGGAGGACGGCGACATGCCGGTGCCGGGGCTGGTGCATCGGTATCCGGACCGCGTGTTGTTCCTGGTGACCGAGCAATGCGCGATGTATTGCCGGCACTGCACGCGGCGCCGGCTGGTCGGCACGACGAGCCGCGGGTTGATGACCTCGGCCAATTACGAGGCGACGTTCGCCTACCTGCGGGCCCATCCCGAGGTCCGCGACGTGCTGATCTCCGGCGGCGACCCGCTGATGCTGACCGAGAGCCGGCTCGAGAAAATCTTGGCCGGACTGCGGGCCATCCCCTCCATTGAATTCATCCGGATCGGGTCGCGGACGCCGGTGACGATGCCGCAGCGGGTGACGCCGGAGTTCTGCGAACTCCTGAAGCGGTACAAGCCGATCTGGATGAGCGTGCACTTCTGCCACCCGAAGGAAGTGACGCCGCGCCTCGCGCAGGCGATGGACATGCTCGCCGACAGCGGCGTACCGCTCGGCAGCCAGACGGTGCTGCTGCGCGGGATCAACGATGACCCCGCCGTGATGAAGCGGTTGATGCAGGAGCTGCTCAAAGTGCGCGTGCGGCCGTATTACATTTACCAATGCGACCCGGCCCAGGGCATCAGTCACTTCCGGACATCGGTGGACGCCGGCGTCAAGATTCTCGAGGCGCTGCGCGGGCATACCACCGGCTATGCCGTGCCGACGTTCGTCGTGGACGGGCCGGGCGGCGGCGGGAAGATCCCGATCGCGCCGAACTACGTCGTGCAGTACGAGGACGGCGTGATGACCCTGCGGAATTACGCCGGCGAGACCTACGAGTATCACGAGCCGGAGGAGGTCCAGGCGCCGAGCGCGCCGGCGCCCATCCGGCCGCTGGATGGATTGCTCCAGCCCCCGCGCGTGAGGCGACGGAGGGCGTCCTGACGCGCCGGCTTCGCCGCGGCTGGGTCATTGGGTGGTTGGCGGTCGCGGGGTGCTCGTGGGGCGCCCCGCCGATGTCGTCTGAGGAGGTCCTCCAGCGCGACCCGGCGTTCGCGGAGGCGCTGCGCCAGCGCACGGCGCTGAGCGGCGAGATCGCGCAGTTGGAGCTGGTCCTGCGCGCGGAGCAGAACACGGTGCTCCAGGAGATTCAGCAGCGCCGCGCGGCGCTGCGGGCCAAGGAGCGGGCCACCCAGGAGCAGATCCAGGCGCTGGAGCAGCGGTTGGACCCCACCCGCCAGTTGGTCCACGCCAAGCTGCGGGAGACGGACGACGCCGTGCGCCGGATAACCGCCACGCTCCAGAGCGTGCGGCGCACGCGGGAGACGCTCGACCGTCTGATCCAACACCAGCAGGGCGGGGCGACCGCCGCGCCGACCGCCGACCTGCAAGCGTGGAAGACCCAGCGGGCCACCATGGACCAGCAGATCCCCGTGCTCGACGCCCAGCTCGCCGCCCTCCGCCGCCAGCGGGCCCTCTACCAGACTGAGCGGCGCTTGCTCCGCCGGTAATGCCGGCGGTAGAATACCGACGTGGCGCTCCCCGACACTCCACCCCGCGCGCTCGCGGTCTCTTGGCTCCGGCAGGGGCGGTCTGTCCCGCTGGCGCGGCGGCTAGACGATCCCCTCACCCTGACCCTCTCCCCAGGGGGGAGAGGGGAGGGCTTGGCCGTTGAGCTATTCGAACAGATCAGGGATGGGGCCTACCCCTTCCTCTTAGAGAGCGCCAGACAGCATCCGATCACGGGCCGCTGGTCATTCTTGGGATGCGACCCGTCGCAGGTCGTCCGGGTGACCGGAACAAGGGACAGTCCCCTGCCTGCCGGACAGGCAGGCGCAAGGGGACTGTCCCTTGTTCCTTTGCAGGCCCTCCGAACATTCCTGGCGCAACCTCCCATGGTGACTGTCGAGGGACTGCCGCCGTTCGTCGGCGGGGCGGTCGGGGTGTTCGGGTATGACTTCGGGCGCTGTTTCGAGCGATGGCCACATCGGGCGGTGGACGACTTGCGCCTGCCGGACCTCTGCGTGGGACTCTACGAGACGGTCGTCGCGGTGGATCACTTGACGGAGACCGTATGGGGCATCACCCGGATGACGCCCGACGGTGATCCCGAGCGCGCCTACGGCGCCGCTGTGGCGCGATTGGAGACACTGGAGAGGCGACTGGCAAAGGCACAACCTTCTTCGGCAACAAGGGGACAGTCCTTTGTTGCGCGGTCTCCGGAGATCGTGGCGGAGATGGGCCGGCCGGCGTTTGAACGGATGGTGCGGGAGGCCAAGCGTTGGATTGCCGATGGAGAGATCTATCAAGCGAATCTCTCCCAGCGATTGTCCGCGCCGCTCGCTGACTCGCCGTGGGCGCTCTATCGGCGGCTGTGCGCGGTGAATCCGTCGCCGTTCGCCGCGTATTTCGACGCAGGGGATGTCCAGCTTGTGGGCGCGTCGCCGGAGCGGTTGGTCCGTCTCCAGGATGGCGTCGTCGAGACGCGGCCGATCGCGGGGACGCGGCCGCGGACGGGGGATCCCGCCGAGGACCGCCGCCTACTCGACGAGCTGCTCGCCCATCCGAAGGAGCGGGCTGAGCATCTGATGCTCGTGGACCTGGAGCGCAACGACCTGGGCCGCGTCTGCACGTACGGCTCCGTGGCGGTGAGCGACTTGATGACCCTCGAGCAATACTCGCATGTGTCGCATATCGTCTCAAATATCCGGGGACGGTTGGCGCCGGGGCGCGACTGGCTCGATGTGCTGGCCGCGGTGTTCCCGGGCGGGACGATCACCGGGTGTCCGAAGGTGCGGGCGATTGAGTGCATTGACGCGCTGGAGCCGGTGCGGCGCCAGTGGTACACCGGCTCGATCGGCTACGTCAGCTTCACCGGGGCGATGGACCTCAACATCATCATTCGGAGCGCGATCGTGACCGGCGGCCGCGTCTACGCGCAGGTCGGGGCGGGGATCGTGGCCGATTCCGATCCGGCGCGGGAGTACGAGGAGACGCTGCACAAAGCCCGAGCGCTGCTGGTTGCCCTGAAGGGGTCTGACCCCACGGGGATTGACCCCGTGGGGTCAGACCCCATTGAGGTCTCTCATGCCGTGGCCGTTTGACGAGACGCGCGTCGGCGTGTTTGAGACGCTCGGGGTGGCACGGGGCCGTCCCGTCGCGCTGCCCGAGCATTGGCGGCGCTTGTGCGAGTCCCAGCGCACCGTGGGCCGACCCGTCCCGCCCCCCTCCGTGCGCGCGCAGATCCGGCGCGCGGCGCGACAAGTTGGCGAAGGAGGGCTTCGGGTCTCGTTGACCACGATGGCCTCATCGCCCATGACGGTGGAAATCCTCCCGAGGCGGCTTGCGCAAAAGGGACTGTCCCCTCGTGGGACTGTCCCTTTTGCGATGGGGGTGACGGTCGCGACGGCGACCGGGCGCGCGCCGTCGGTGGCGGCGCTGCCGGCGCAAGTGAAGTCCATCGAGCGGATCCCGAGCGTTCTTGCTTGGGGGGAGGCGGCGGGGGGGCCTCTCCCGTCAATTGACGGGAGAGGCCCCCCCGCCGCCTCCCCCCAAGCAAGAACGCTCGGGATCCGCTCGATGGACTTCACT
>JACQRF010000077.1 GCA_016206635.1 Candidatus Omnitrophota bacterium | reverse complement strand
GGGCCAACGACAACGGCCGGGGGAGCGGCAGCCGCGCGCGAATCGACTGCTGCAGCTCAAGATGAAATTTGAAATAGACCCCCAGGTCATACGGATACGACGTCTCATCCACGCCGACGAACGCGCCGCGCCGCCGCGCCGCCGGTCGAGGTCCGCGTGCCCGGGTATGCCCCCGTCCGTCTCCCACCAGGCCAGGACGACCTCGAGCTGCCGAGGCGAGGGCATCGGTCCTAGCGGGCCGCCGCGACCGTCTCGAGGAATTCCGCCAACTGGCGCTCCAGATCGGTCGGCAGACACGCCTCCGGATCTTTCGTACAACACTCAAGAATTTTCATAGAATCTCCTCGCGTAGGCCCTCTCGCCAGACCGTACCCCCCGCGGATTACGGCGGGATAACTTTTGGATTACAAAGCGTACACCGAGGGGGACTTGACTCCTCGGTGGCGAGAAGCCTCTTGACGAATTCCCGGCATTCGGGGTAGTGTGTCACCGCGATGGCAAAACGGTTGGCATCCCAGAAACCTCGGGGAAAAGCCCGGGCCGCCCGCGCGACGAAGCCCGTCAAGCGCGCCGCGAGGCCGAAGCGCCGCGCGCCGGCTGCGGCCAAGAAATCCGCGCCCGCGAAACCGGCGGCCCCTGCGCTGCCGGAGGTGGGGCGGGTCATCGCGTTCTTCCGGATCCCGGTCGTGGCGGTGATCAAGATCGCCCGGGGTCAGCTCGCCGTGGGAGACCGCATCTGGATCAAAGGCCACACGACTGACGCCAAGCTCGCGGTCGCCTCGATGCAGATTGACCATCAGCCGATCCAGACCGCCCGCCGCGGCGACGAGGTGGGCGTCAAGGTCTCCCGGCGGGCCCGCCGCGGCGACCGCGTCTACCGCCTCCCGGCTTAGCGCTACGCGTCCGGCGGGAACGTCGCGATCTGCCGGTCGGCCAAGAGCTGCGCGATGCGGGCAGCGCAGCGGGCCGGATCATCGGCCGAGTCGAACTGCAGATCCACGACGGCCTGCGCCAACGCGTTGGGGCCGACGTTGATGACCAGCATCGGGTCGCGGCCGATGACTTCGTGGAGCGCGGCCAGCTCGCCGTCATTCAGATCGCTCCCGGTGGCGATCACGATCAGCCCGGCATCCACGAACAGGTGGGCGACCTCCCCCATCCGGCGCACCTGTTCCTGGCGCTCGAGCCGGTGCTGCTCGACATCGGCATTGAGCCCCCGCAGCAGGTTGCCCATGCCCAGCAGGTAGGTCTTCGCCCCCGCCCGGAACAGGCGCGCCTCCAGCGCCTTGGCCACGGCCTGCTTCGCCACGCCCACCTTGCCGGTCAGGAGGAGGAAGGCCGGCCGATGCCCGTAGCGGCCCGCGCGCTCCTCCCACGGCACGACGCTGACGTCCCAGTGCTGTTCCCGCGCCAGGACGCGGCGGCGGGCGGCGGACTGCCCATCGTCGATCGCCTCCAGCACGATCCCGCCGCCAGCGATGTCGTACTCATCAACGAGGACGAACCGCCCCGTCGCCGCCAGGTCGCCCGCCGCATCGAAGGCGATCGCCGAGGTCGTGTGCAAGACGCACTGGGCGACGTCATGGCGGCCCAGCTCCCGTTTGGCGGCCGCCTTCAGCGTGGCGGCGTCGATGACCTGCTCGACCGCCTTCAGCCGGACGGTCGTCTCGGCGGTTGCGAGCTTGAGCTTGTACGGCCGCTGCATCGTCATCGGGCGCCGGCCCATCCAGAAGATCTTGACCCGCAGCAGGGAGCTGACCTGCGGCAGCGACTCCCCGACGCGGCACAGCACGTCGCCGCGGGGGATGTACAGCTGCTCGTCCAGCGTGACCCCGGTCGAGAGCCCAGCCCGCACGCGCGTCGGCGGCGGCGCGTGGAACGCCTCAATCGAGTGGATCGTGGTGCGCTTCCCTGACGGCAGGAACACCACCGGGTCGCCGACGGCCAGCGTGCCGGATTCAGCGCGGCCGGCGACAATGCGACGGGCATCGCCCGCCTCCGTGAATTTGTACACCCCTTGCACCGGCATCCGGAACGGCTTCCGGTCGATCGGCGGCGCCGGCTCGAACGCGTCGAGCGCGGCCAGCACCGTCGGGCCGCGATACCACGGCATCCGGGCGGACGGCCGGATCAGGTTCTCCCCCTCGCGGGCCGCCAGCGGGATAAACGCGGTGGGACGGAGCCCGATCGGGCGGAGAAACTCCCGGTAGTCCCGCTCGATCGCCTCGAACGCCTCGCGGCGGTAGCCGACCAGGTCCATTTTATTGACGCAGACCGCCACCTGGCGGATCCCCAGCATTGACAGCAGGTAGCCGTGCCGCTTGGAGTTTTCCTGGATCCCTTCCTGGGCGTCAATGACCAGCAGCGCCGCCTCCGCCCGTGTCGCCCCCGACACCATGTTTTTCAAGAACTCGATATGGCCGGGGGCGTCGATCAGCACGTACGCCCGCGCCGCGCTCTGGAAGAAGACGCGGGCGGTGTCGATCGTGATCCCCTGCCGTTGCTCCTCCTTCAGCGCGTCGAGCAGGAACGCATACTCGAACGGCTTGGCGTTCCGGCGGCAGTCCTCGCGGACCTGCTCCAGCTTGCCGCGCGGCAGCGAACCGGTGTCGGCCAGGAGCCGCCCGACGAGCGTGCTCTTGCCGTGATCAACGTGGCCGACCACCACGAGGGCCATCCGCTCCGGGGCGGCCGCGGGATGGCCCATCACATGTACCCTTCCCGGCGCAGCGTCTCGAGCCCGCCGGCGTCTTCTTGATCCTGGGCGCGGCCCGAGCGCTCGGCGATGTCCCGGAACTTGCCGGTCCTCAGCTCAACGATGATTTCCGGGACCGTCTTCGCCGTGGATTTCACCGGGAATGTGCACGGATAGCAACCGAGGGAGCGATAACGCTCCCCCTTCCCCTGATCGAAATAGAGCGGCACGACCGGGATTTGCTCGCGGTCAATGTATTCCCAGATCTCCAGCTCGGTCCAGTCGAGCAACGGATGGATGCGGACATGGGTGCCGGGGGCGAAATCGGTCTTGAATTGATTCCACAACTCCGGCGGCTGGTCGCCCACGTCCCACGCGCTCTCCCGCGTGCGCGGCGAGAAGTACCGCTCCTTCGACCGGCTCCCCTCCTCGTCGGCGCGGACCCCGACGATGACGCCGGTATACGGCTGGGGATTCGTCTCGCGCACGTACTGCCCGGTCGCGTGGTCCATCCGGTAGCGGGGCCACTGGCCCGACAAGGTGTTCACGAGCGCGTCCGTCTTGAGGGTGCGGCAGCACTCGACCCGGGTCAGCCGCCCGGCGGGAAACGTGCGCTGCTCGGCGAGCGCCTGGTCGTTGCGGCCATAGACCATGTTCAATCGCCATTCCCGGGCCAGCCGGTCCCGGTAGGCGATCATCTCGGGGATCTTGAAGCTGGTGTCAATGTGCACGAGCGGGAACGGGACATGCCCGAAGAACGCCTTGCGGGCCAGCCAGAGCATGACGGTGCTGTCCTTGCCGATGGACCACAGCATGGCCAGGCTCCGGAATTGGCTGTACGCCTCCCGGAGGATGTAAACCGATTGGCTTTCAATCGTCTCTAGGTGTGTCATGATAATGAAGGCGACCCCTCAGTCGAGCGTTTCCAGGTGGCGGGAGCCGTCCGGTTGGAGTTTGACGGCGATCCCGAGGGTCGTGACGCGCCGTGTTCGGTCCACCACAACCTGCCCGATGCGACCCTTCCCGTACTCCCCCGACGCCGCCTGAAAGAAGAAGAGGAATCCTTGCTCGTAGCCGCCGGTGCCGCGCGACAGATGCGCCAGCGTCTCGGCATCCAGGACCAGCTCCTGCCGGTACCCGGTCTTGGGGGCCTGCTTCATCGGGCGCAAGGGGGGGCCGTCCTGGGCCGGCGTAAACGGGATGAATCCCCCTTCCTTGGCGGCTAAGGCCACCCGGAGCCGTCGGGGGAAGCCGTCCACGAAGATCATCGCCCCCTCGGGATCCCGGTCGGCCGCCAGCGACAGCGGGCCGAACGGGGCGACCTCCGTCGTCGCCCCATCCTCGCCTTCGGGGAATGTGAATTCCACTTGCATCTCGCGAAGCTGGGCAAGCGGGCCGATCGACTCCAGGGTGATCTGGAGCCGGCGCTCTTCGACCACCGGCATCGCCGGCGTCTGGCCGCTCATCAGCTGCTCCTCGTCCCCCCGCGTCAGGCGCGTGGCGAACGACCGCTCCTGCGTGAAATACCCCGGCTTGCTGAAACGCAGCTGGACCCGCGCATAGCCGTCGAGGGCCAACTGGAACGGCCCATCCAGCGACCGCGTCTCTTCTTCCTGCTCGCGGTCCCACCCGAGGTTCATGAGCCGGATCTTCACGATCTGCAGCTGGACCCCACCCAGCGGGTTCCCGTCGTCGTCCACCACCTGACCGCCGAGCGCAAACCGGCCGTTCTGGGCGGAGGCCACGCGCTGCATCGCGGCGAGGGAGCTTTGGATCTGCTCGGGCGTCGGCTCGTCCGTCTCCGGCGCCGCGGGCGCGGACCCGACCCAGACCATCCCCAAGGCGGCGGCCACAACCAGCGCCTCTCTGGTCCTCGGCATGGCTACTCCTCTCCTAATAACAGGCGCGCGGTCCGTCGCGTCCGGCCGGCATACCCGAGGAACTCGTCCCACCACCGCCAAATCCTCGGGAACTCCAAATCTTTGAAGTCGCTGTGTGCCCCGGCCGTCCAGCCGCCCTGGCTGGCCCGGTAGTTGGCAAACGCCATCGGGTGGGGCAGCTCGCCGGCGGCCGGCGAGAGGTCCGCGACCCCGTAGTCCGTGGTGCGATGCCCGATCTGGAGGAGCGCCGGGATCCGGTCGTAAAACCGGTTGTCCCCGACCGGGGCCCGGTTGACCGGGGGCCGGCGCTCGAGCCGATCCCGATAGTAATGCCACAGCCGCTGGGGCCGAAGGCCGCTGACGGCCCCCGACCATTTCCGCCAGATAAAATCGTTCAGGCGCATCGCCCACAGCGCGGAATCCCCGGGCAGGTAACTATGATAGACGAAGCCGGCGAGGGCCGCCCGGGGATCGTGCCCCGCCTGATTGAACCAGAAGGCCCACGACTGCTGGCGCAGTTGATTCGTCGAGTAGAATGCCCGGTCATCCCCCGAGCCGTTGTAACCGACGCCGGCCTCCGGATCGAACGCCTCGCTCCAGACGGCCGGCTCGATCATGAAGATGCTGCGCGCCAGCGGCCCGCGCCCCAACCGCTCATGCAGGCGGAGGGCCTCCCACATCACCAGGTTGCCCAAGCTATGGGCCATGAGGTCCACGTGCTCGGCCCCGCCGGCCCGGTCGCGCACCTGGATGAGGAAATCCCGCAGGGCCGGCGCGGTCTGGAACGCATTTTCCACGTTCGGGTCAAATCGAGCCGGCACGGACTCCCACAGGCCGGTGTGCAACCGCCAGGTTTCATCACTGTGCCAGGTGAAGCCGATGAACAGGCCACGGAGCCCCAGCCAGTACAGCCGCTTGTACACCCGGTCGAAGGACGTCACCGCTTCCCGCTCCGTGACGTTGAACCCATGCAGCATGACGACATACGTGCCCGGCCGGCGGCCCCCCTCCCGGCCGGCGGGCCAGGCCGGGGTGGGGTACCGCTGGATCGTCACCGTCCCCGTGCCATCAACCGGATAGGAGCCCATGGACACGCTGGGCGCCCCACGGGCCGAGGCCAGCCACCAGAGCGTCCGGCTCCCTTGCAGGGTCAGGCGCGCCGAATCAACCGGGACCGGCGCCTCGGACCCCGGCGCGGCCGCCAGCAGGATCAGCGCCCCGCGCGTCGAGCTGGCTGAGCGCAGGCCCGCGAACAGGAACTCATTCCGGCCCGGTCGGACGGTGATCTCCTGCGTGGCGCCGTCCCTCACCGTCCACCCGTGTTGCGCGATCTGTTCCCGAGCCAACTCTTCCGTTTGCAAGAACGCCCGGCGGTTGACGCTGGGGCTGACCGCCGGATACAGGTAAATCGAACAGCCGCGCGCGCGCAGGAACCAGCGGAACCCGACCGGCAGATCATCCGGCACGTCCACCACCAGCGGGGCCAGATCGGTCAGATCGTCCAGTGCCACGTCAGGCCCCTCCGCCTCGTTCCACCAGAAGCGGAAGCCGGCCCCCTGGTCTTCCACCATCTCATCGTCCCGCTGGCGATCGTCCATCACCCGTTGGCCTTGGTCATTCTCGTCGATCCGAAACTCCACATCCGGGACCCCGGGCGGCAATCGGGGGTCCCCGTGCAAGGCGCCCGGATTGCTGTTGTTGACCCCGAGATTGGGCTCCACGATGGAGGCCTGCACCCGATCCCTCACGATGGTCCCGTCATACGCCAGCTCCGCCTGGATCATCCCGGCCCGCACCGGCGTCGTCCCTTCGAGAATCAACAGCGCCTCCAAGGCCCCGTCCCGCAGGCCCCACTCGCGCGCCCCGTACCCGTGACGCGGCACGACGTAATTGGCGGGTTCCCGCCAATGCCGGGCCACGAGCCTCGTGCGCCAGAGCCGCATCGGCCCGACCTTGTCGCCGGTATAATCCACGAAGTCGGCCGACAGCGGCCGCCCGGTGAACGAGGGGGGATGGTCCAATCCCGGATAGATCACGCGGATCCCGAGCTTGGACCAGTCGATCGGAAACGGCCAGTCCGGGTTGGGCCGCAGCTCGACGATCAGCGGGATCACGCTCTGCTCATGACCCGCGACGTCGGCCCGATACGGCTCCGGCAGCCGGGCGTCGGCGTAATCCGGCACGCCGTTCTCGTCATCGTCGTTGTGGTTGCTGAACACGAACTTGCCGGGCTGGCCGGCGGTTGCTTCGACCTGGTCTTCCGCGTCGTCGCGGCCGGGGCGGCCCTGCCCGTTGTTATTGTCGGAATCAATGTCCAGATCCAGCCGGAACGGGACGAGCCGGGTCATCTCCCATGAGATGGTGTCTGCGCCCGGCAACGGCCGGCAGCCGTCCCGATCCACCTCCACTCGGCCGACTTGGAAGCTGCCCGTCAATCGGTCCTGATCGCCATCCTCCGACGGGATGAACGTCAGCGAGAACGGCGCCCATCGCTGGGCATATTCTGGACACCGCCCCTGCTCCGCCAGCGGCAGCCGCAGGTTGATCTGCCCTGTCACGCGGTGGTCTGCCAGCGTCCCCCGCACGACGACGTCATGGGCTTGATAGCCGAACACCTGCTGATCCTGGGCCGTGGGGCGCTCCAAGGCGCCGGTGAGGGCGGCGCCATCCTGCGCCATCCGCTGGATCCGCCCGCCCGCGTCGGCCCAATAGCCAGTGAGGTTCAGCGGGTCCTGGCGATCCGGCTCCACAACCACCTGCGCGGACAGCGGGGCCGCCGACAGGAGCCCTAGGCAACCGCTGATCCCAAGCACCACCCGGTATCGCCGTGAGCGGGTCATGGCCCGTTACTATACCATCCGGCTCGACCGCGGTACAATCTGGCGCATGACCGCCGCTACGGTCCGCCGGGCGCTGTTCTGGGCCGGGAGCTTCGGCTCGATCGCCACACTGCTGGGCCACCTGGACGGCGTGTGGTCCATGCGGCGGTTCGCGCTGGCCGCGTGGCTGCCGATCTCCCTCGGGATGCTGGTCGTGTGGCTCTGGGCCCGACGCGCCGAGGATGCGGACTTTCTGCAACGGGCGCGCACAGGGTTAGTGGGCGGATGGCTCGGCGCCATCGGCTACGATCTGGTCCGGATCCCGTTTCATCTGGCCGGCCATAATCCATTTCCGCCG
>JACQRF010000076.1 GCA_016206635.1 Candidatus Omnitrophota bacterium | reverse complement strand
TGGCCGCCGGCGTCATTCGCCGAGGTGGCCGATCATCTCGCAGAGCGCGTTGAGGGGCAAATCGTGTTGTTGGGCGACCGGGCGGATCAAGCGCAGTGTGAGGCGGTGGCCGCGCATATGCGACAGCCGGCCATCGTGGCCGAGCCGGCGCCGTCGCTGCTGGTGTTGGCCGGCGGGCTGGCGCGGTGCCGCCTCGTCATCGGCAACGACAGCGGCGCCCTGCATTTGGCCGCGGCGGTGGGGACGCCGAGCATTGCCATTTTTGGGCCGGCCAGCCCGGTCGTGTACGGGCCGTATCCGTCGGCTGGATCCGATGATCGCCATCGCGTCGCGGTGAAATCGCTGGCGTGCCGGCCCTGCTACGCGCAATTCCGGTTGCCGCCGTGCCCGTGGGATCACCGGTGCTTGACGACGCTGACGCCCGGTGAGGTCTACGCCGCGGCCGAACCGCTGCTGGCAGCCTGATGTTTGAGGAGAGGCCGGTTGCACGCGATCCTTGGGCCTGGGGATTGCTCGTGGCGGCCGCGCTGCTGTTGTTGCCGAATCTAGAGAGCAGCGGCCTCCTGTGGCAAGATGAGGCGGAAACGGCGGTCCTCGCCCAACGCACGCTGGCGTTTGGCTATCCAAAAGCCGATGATGGGATCAACCGGCTGAATCCGGCGCTGCCGATGGGGCCTGGGGAGAGCTGGACGTATCACCCGTGGCTGCAATTTTATGTGACAGCGGTCTCGTTGCGGCTCTTTGGCGCCACGACCGCCGCGGCACGGTTCCCGTTTGCCCTCATCGGCGTGGTCTGCATCGTGCTTGCCTATCGCGTGACTTTGGCATTGCTGCATGATCCAGGCATCGCGCGCCTGACGGGGCTGTTCACGCTCCTCTCCGTCCCGTTGTTGCTGCATTTCCGGCAGTGCCGGTATTACGCGCTCGGCGTGCTGGGATTGCTCTGGGTTCTCTGGGCGTTCCAGCAAACCAGGGAAGGGCGCCGAAACGGATGGTGGTGGTTAGCCGCCGGGCTGATCGTCCTGTTCCACGCCCACCATGGCGCGTGGGTGCCCACCATCGCGGCGCTGGGCTGGTGGGTCTGGCGCCATAGGATCGCCGGCGGTCACTGGCGGACGGCGTGGGCCGCAGCCGGCGTCACGGCCGTCGCCACATTACCCTGGTTCTGTTTGCTCAACCCGTTTGATCCGAGCCAACACCAAGCGGCGTTCTCCCTGCGAGAAGCGGGCCGGCACGCCCAGTTCTATGTTCGGCAAATCAACCGGTTCATCGTGCCGCTTCAATTGTTCTTGCTGATGTGGCTGCTGCGCGGCCTGCGCCCTCAGCCGACCCGGGGAGTGGCCCCTCCGGGCGATCGTCCGGGGGGGCCACTCCCCGGGTCGGCCCCCGGCCACGAGGGGAATCCTCAAGCAACGGGTCTGATCATCACATTGGTCGCCGCGCACTTGGCGTTCCTCGTGCTCGTCCCGGAGCAGCGCCACTTCCGATACCTGATCCAGCTCATGCCCCTGCTGTTCATGGGGCAATCCATCCTGTTGTGGGCCTGGCTGGGCCGCCGGCCTGCCGCGCTCACCGTCGTCAGCGCGCTCTTGATCACGACGGATGTGCTGCACTACTCCGCGCCGTACGTGATCGCGGAGACGATCCCCCCGCTGAAGACCCGGTTGGTTGAGACGCACGCGCCGGTCCGGCCCCGCTCGCTCCTCTGGGAGTACGGCTACGAATTAACGCATCGCTACCGCGGCCCGCTGGACGGAATCATCGGGACCCTGCGGCGGGAAGCCCGGCCGGGTGACACCGTCAAAACACCGTATGATGACCACGCGGTGATCTTCTATACCGGCCTGAGGGTTGAGGATGTCAACCGCTTCGCCGAGCCGACGTTTCCGGCCTGGATCATCCCGCGGCGCGACTGGGTCGCCGGCGATTTCTGGACATCCCCGTATTTCCAGGCAATGCAGCGGACCTACACCCGCCTCAACACAGACGTGCCGGATCTCCCGTGGGAAAACCGGCCAGACCCCGGCTATCACAAGTTCCGCACGGTCGAGGAGGCGCCATGCGTGGTGCTGTATCACAGGTCCTCATCGGAGGTCGCCCCATGACCTACGATCTCAGCATCGTGATCCCCGCCTACAACGAAGCGAAGACCATCGCCGCCACGCTCGACACCGTCACCCGGTACCTGGCCGGCACCTCCCGGTCGTGGGAAATCCTCGTCGTCAACGATGGCAGCCGGGACGCCACCGTCGCGGAGACGATCCGCGCCGCCCGGGCGCTGGCCCCCCGCCAGATCCGCCTGCTCGAGCATCCTCACAACCGCGGGAAGGGCGCCGCCGTCCGCACCGGCGTGCTGGCCAGCACCGGCCGATTCATCGTCTTTTATGATGCCGACGGCGCGACGCCGATCAGCGAGCTGGCCAACGTGATGCCGCAGTTGGAACGCGGCGCTGCAGTCGTTACCGGGTCCCGCCGGATCGCCGGGGCCGCCGTCCGGCGCCATCAACCATGGCTGCGCCGCGCGCTCGGCACCTGTTACGTCGGCCTGACCCAGCGGTTGATCGGCGTGCGTGTCTCCGACATCACCTGCGGATTCAAGGCGTTGCGGCACGACGCGGCCAAGGCGATCTTCGCACGCCTGCGCACCGACGGCTGGTCGTTCGACGCTGAGATGTTCTGGCTGGCCCGCCGGCTGGGCTACGACGTCGCGGAGGTCCCGATCACCTGGACGGACCAGCCCAACACGAAGGTCCGGATGGGCCGGGCGGTGTTCACGTCGCTCTGGGAGCTCCTGCGGATCCGCTGGGCCGCCTGGCGAGGGGATCACCGTGCCGCCGCGTAAGCCCGCGATCGCGGCGGTGTTCTGCGTCTACAACGAGGAGGAATACCTCGACTATGCCGTCCGGGCGGTGCTGCCGGCCGTGGACGCGGTCATCCTCTGCCTCGGGCTGGCGCCGTACACGGCCTATGGCCAAGCGGACGGCGCGGCGTTCCCGCCGGACGGCACCGAGGCGGTGGTGGACGCGCTCGCCGCGGAATTCCCGGGCGCGATCCACGTCATCAAACGACAATGGTCCTCGCAGCTCGAGCACCGCGAGGCGGGGCTCGCCCGCTGTCTCGAGCTCGGGATGGACTATTACTTTCTCGTGGACGGCGATGAGGTGTATCGGGAGGACCATCTGGCGACGATCCGGCGCACGATCCGCGAGCGGCCGGAGGTCGGCACGTTCATCATCAAATGCCACACCTTTTGGCGCTCATTCCGGTATCGGATCCTCCCGGATACGTTGACCTGGCGCCCCCGGCGGCTGTTCAAGATCACGCGCCACCGGCGACTGCTCGGCCTGCGCCTCCCGCACGCGCTGCGGTTCACCGGCATCAACGATCTGAACAGCCTCGGCCCCGTGCACGAGTTCCACCCGAAGGATGCCGTGTTCTACCACTTCTCCTACGCCCGGTCGCCGGCTCGGATGCGCGAGAAACTGCTGACCTTTCCACACGCCCAAGAGATTTTGTCGGGCTGGTACGAGCGGGTCTGGCTCCGATGGCCAGTCGACCGACGGATGACGAATATCCACCCGACCGACCCGCCGAAATTCCCGGAGGCCGTGGCTCACGATCTGTCTGATCTGCCGGAAATTATGCGGCGGCACCCGTACTATGGCCAGGAGATCATTGACGATCGTGCCGTCCAGCGCGTGTGACATCATCATCCCGATCTGGAACCAGCCGGCGCGGACGCGGCGGTGCCTGGAGAGCGTTCGCGCCACCACGCAGGACTACCGGCTGCTGCTGATCGACAACGGCAGCGAGGCGCCGACGCGGCAGTTACTGGATGACGCGGCGCGCGCCGACCCGGAGCGCATGCAGCTCATCCGGAACGCCGAGAACCTGGGATTCATCAAGGCGGTCAACCAGGGGCTCCGGGCGTCGGCCGCCCCATACGTCTGCTTGCTCAACAACGACACGGTGACCACGCCCGGCTGGCTGGAGGAAATGCTCCGGGTCATGCGGCAGGACCCGTCCATCGGCCTGGTGAATCCCAACAGCAACACCTTGGGGTGCGCGCCGGCCGCCGCCACTCCCGACGGCATCCGCGCCTGCGCCGCGTCGCTCGCCCCGGCCCGAGGCACGACGCGCGAGATGGCCATGACCGTCGGCTTCTGCCTCCTGATCCGGCGCTCGGTGTTGAACGCCGTCGGGCTGCTGGACGAACGGTACGGCATGGGCAATTTTGAGGACGCCGACTTGTCGTTGCGGGCCGTCGCCGCAGGCTACCGGTGCGTCCAGGCGCTCGGCGCGTACGTCTACCATGAGGAAAAAGTCTCGTTCAAACAGCAGCCGCGCTGGGAGGCCGCGTTCCGCGACAACCAACGCCTGTTCCATCAACGGTGGGGGCGCCCGCTGCGCATCCTCTGGGAATTCCATCAACCGGGCCCGCTGCCGGCCATCGACGCGGGCCTGTTCGTGCAGCTCTTGCGGCAGGGACATTGGCTGTGGTACAGCGCCGGGCGCGGCGCCCTGCCGGAGGAGGTCACGCGGTTCACCACTGCCGGCCCGATCGCCGCCGGCGCGCGCTGGCGCTGGCGATGCCTTTGGTACGTGCTGAAGCGGCGGAAAAAACCGGTGCACCTGGTCGCCAGCCATGATGTTGCGTTGACGCGCTGGCTCCGCTGGCTGCGCCCGTTCCACGCGGCCGCCGTGCTCTGGCGGCCGACGGCCCAAGAACTGGAGGCGCAATGCCGACGCCTGTCCCATTGTCCGTAGTCGTCATCACGAAAAACGAGGAAGGGCGGCTGGCCGACTGCCTGGAGTCCGCCCGCTGGGCGGCCGAGCTGATCGTCGTAGACGATGAGAGCACGGACCGCACCGTGGAGATCGCGCGCCGCTACACCGACCGCGTCGTCACGCGGCGCATGGAGATCGAGGGCCGGCACCGGAACGCCGCCTATGCCCTCGCCACGCAAGAGTGGATCTTCAGTCTCGACGCCGACGAGCGATTCACGCCGGAGCTCCGTGAGGAAATCACCGCGCTGCTGGCGACGGCCCCGCCGCTGAATGGCTACACCGTGCCGCGCCGGAACTACCTCGGCCGCCGCTGGCTACGGCACGGGGGCCAATATCCCAGCCGTCAGCTACGGCTGTTCCGGCGCGGCCATTTCCGGTACGAAGAGGCGGAGGTGCACCCGCGCGCCTTCTTGGACACGGAGACCGGCTCGCTGGACCACGATCTCATGCATTACTCGTACCGCGACCTGGGGGATTTCGTCGGCAAGCTGAACCGGCAAACCACGCTCGAAACCAAGAAATGGCTGCGGGATGGCCGCCCGATGGGGTTCCGCAAGGGGCTGTGGCGCACGGTGGACCGCTTCTACCGGACTTACTGGAGCAAACAGGGCCGCAAGGACGGGATGCTCGGGTTTATCATGGCGGTCCTCGCCGGCATGTACCAGTTCCTGACCTTCGCCAAGTATTGGACCGCTCGCTTCGGGCCCGGCCGCCAGGCGTCGCCGCCGGGTGACGCGAGCCGGGGCCCCCGCCCGCCCGCAGTGGGGGATGGGGGGCCAGTGAGAGCGACCATCACGGCGGTCGTGCTGACTAAAAACGAGGCGGCCAAGATCCGGCGGTGCCTCGAGGCCATCCGCTGGGTGGACGAAATCATCCTGGTGGACGGCGAGAGCGCCGACGGCACGCCCGAGATCGCCCGCGAGTACGGCGCCACGGTGATCAACCACCCGTTCGGCGGCGACTTCGGCGAGGAACGGAATCTCGGGAACGCGCACGCGACGAGTGACTGGATCTTGCAGCTGGACGCCGACGACCTCGTGACCGCAGCGTTCCGGGACGCCGCGGGGCGCATCCTCCGCGAGGGGACCCCCCACGCCGCGTTCCGGTTCCGCCGGACCAATTGTTTCCTCGGCCACTGGATGCGATACGGCGGGTGGGACCACGACTCCCTCCATTTTTTCCGGCGAGGGAAGGCCCGCTACCAAGGCCGCGTGCACCACGCGCTGCTGGTGGACGGCTCGATCGGCACGTTGACCGCGGCGATCGAGCATTACCCGTTTGATTCCCTCGAGCAATTCCTCGATCGGCAAAATCGCTACACCACCCTGGAAGCCCAAGAGTTGGTAGATCTTCGCGGCGCGTTTGCGCCTCACGAGCTTCGCCGGCACATCATGATGCGGCCGGCCAAGCTGTTCTGGAAGATGTACGTGAAGAAGCAGGGATTCCGCGACGGGGGCTACGGCCTGATCTTCTCCGGGCTGTTCAGCTTCGTCCATTTCCTGAAATGGGCCAAGGTCTGGGAGTTGACAAGCGCGGTTGCGGAAGACTATAACGACAGGCACACGCCGGTGGGGCGACCGCAAGAAATGACCAGGGGGGCATCGTGAAGCCATGGCATGCGGTAGGATTGGTGGTCGGGATCGTGTTTACGGCGGGTCCTAGGGCGGACGCCGCGATGCTGACGCTGCCGGAAGACCCGAAGGGCGGCTCGCGGCTCGACGTCGGCGTGGACTACGAAAACATTCTGCATCGGGAACTCGACGGCCTCGGCGCGTCGGACAACGACGTCAAGCGATTCGACGCCGCCTATCTGCGGGTCCAATATGCCGTGCACGCCATGCTGAACGGCTATGCCAGGATCGGCAGCGGCAGGGTGACGCATCGGATCGAGGACACGTTCGTCAACGGGATCGGTTACCGCGACTTGACGTTTGAAAGCGGGCGGGCGCTCGCCTGGGGCGGCGGGGTCACCGGAGGGATCGGCCTGCCATGGCATTTCAAAGGCGGCTACGACCTGAATTATCATACGCTGACAGCCGATGTGCAGGATGTCACCCACGCCAATGACGATGCGGTTGACCCGCTCGCGAGGTTCAATCGCGACGGCTCCAATATCTCCGGCGAGCTCCGCTGGCGGGAAGTTCAGGCGGCCGCGTGGGTGGCGCGCCCGATCGAGCTGGACCATGCCAAGCTGATCCCATACGTCGGGGCCAAGTGGAGCCGCTTGACGCTGGACGACAACGACGTCCGGTACAATGTCACGGATGCCGGCACGACGCAGACCATCACGTTCGACGGCTCATCGAAGAATGTCACGCGGTGGGGGGCCGTGCTGGGTGTCCGCATCGTGTACGATCAACGCCTCGTCATCGTGATCGAAGGCCATGAGATCGACGACGAAGCGGCGATCGGCTCCGTCAGTTGGCGATTCTAGGGGCGCCCGCGCCGGCGATTTTTCTGGATCGGGACGGGGTCATCAACCGAAGCCCAGGCCCCGGCTACGTGACGCGATGGGAAGAGTTCGCCTTCCTCCCGGGCAGTCTCACCGCCATTCAGGCGCTCACGCACGCCGGCTGGCCTCTATTTATCATCTCCAATCAACGCGGGGCGGCCCAAGGCCTCTACACCCGCGCCGCATTGGACGAGATCACCGCGGCGATGGTCGCGGAAATCGCCAGGATGGGCGGCGCGATCGCCGGCGTGTTGTACTGCCTCCACGATGACGCCGACCGCTGCGGCTGCCGCAAACCGGCGCGGGGGTTGATTGACCAAGCCTGCCGGATGCGCCCCGTTGATCTCACGCGCTCCTACGTGATCGGCGATGACCTCAAAGACATCGTGCTCGGGCGCGCCGTCGGCTGCCGCACGATCCTCGTCCTCTCCGGCCGCACCGCCGCCGACGCTGTCAAGCAATGGCCGGTGGCGCCGGACCGCATCTGCCGAGACCTGGAGGATGCCGCCTCGTGGATCTTAGCCCCGTAACCACCGCGCCCGCGCTCGTCGCCGCCTATGCGGCCGCCGGGGAAGGGCACCGTCGGGCCGCCGAGGCGGTGGCCGCGGCGGCGGCGGAACGCCGCGACGTGACGGTCGCGCTGCGCGATTGCCTGGAAGGGGCCGAGCCGTGGTTCCGCCGGACTTACACGGACGGCTATCTCCACCTCGTCCGGCGCGCCCCTGCCGCCTGGGGGGCGCTGTACCAGGCCATGGACCGCGCGGGGACGACCGGGTGGCTGCGCGCGCTGCGGCGGTGGGGCAACGCCCGCCAGGAACGGGGATTCGCCGACTGGCTGATCGCCCGCCAGCCGCCGGTGGTGATCGCCACGCATTTCTTCCCCGTGGAAGTGATCGCGGCGCTCAAGCGCCGAGGGCGCCTGCGCGCGAAGCTGGTGTGCGCGATCACCGATTGGCTGCCGCACGCGTTCTGGCTTTGCCCCGGCGTGGACCGGTACGCCGTCGCGGCGGACGCCACGCGGGACGCGCTGATGCGCCGGGGAATTCCGAGCGCGCAGATCCGCGTCACCGGCATTCCGATCGACCACCGATTCGCGGGCGCGCCGGGACGCGCCGCCCTCGCCGCGCGCCTTGGCTTGGACGTCTCCCGCCGGACGATCTTGATCGGCAGCGGCGGCTTCGGCCTCGGGCCGGTCGAAGCGCTCGTCCAAACGCTCGGCGCCGTCCGCGGTCCGTATCAACTGCTGGTCGTCGCCGGGCGCAACGAAGCGCTGCGGCGCGCCCTCGAGGCGCTGCGGCCGCGCCTGGCGCACCCGATGATCGTGTACGGCTTCGTGACGAACATGGATGAATTGATGGCGGTCGCCGACCTCTTGATCAGCAAATCGGGCGGGCTCACCTGCGCGGAGGCCATGGCGCGAGGGCTGCCGATGCTGGTGATCGCACCGATCCCCGGCCAGGAAACCCGCAACAGCGCGGTGCTGGCGCGCGCAGGGGCTGCGGTGCAGGTCCGCCGGCCCGCCGACGTCGTCCCGTACGTGGAACGGCTGTCATCGCCCGAGGGGTTGGCGCCGATGGTGGCCGCGGCCCGACGCCTGGGCCGGCCGGGCGCCGCCGCCGCCGTCCTCGAGACGGCGCTGGAGCTCGCCGGATGACCGATGCCACATTGACCGCGCGCGCCGTGCGCGCCCGGCTGCGCCTGGAAGCGCTGAGTGGGATCGCCTGGCTTCCGGTGTCCCAGCCACAACCTGTTCGCGGAACCCCCGGCACGCTGGCAGAGTGGGCGGCGATGGCTGCCGGCTGCCGCGCCTGCCGGCTGTGCGAAGGCCGGCACTCCGTCGTATTCGGGGAAGGGAACCCCGCGGCCCGGCTGCTGTTCATCGGGGAGGCGCCCGGGGCCGATGAAGATCTCCAGGGGCGCCCGTTTGTCGGCGCCGCCGGGGGGCTGCTCACCAAGATGATCCAGGCGCTCACGCTGTCCCGGGACGATGTGTATATCGCGAACACCGTCAAATGCCGGCCGCCGGGCAACCGCGTCCCGCAGCCGGAGGAGCTGGCGGCGTGCCGACGGTTCCTGGAGGCGCAGGTTGCGCTGATCCGCCCGAAGGTGATTTGCACGCTCGGCCGCACGGCGGCCAACGCCTTGCTCAACTGTGACGCTCCGCTCGGCGCGTTGCGAGGGCTTGCCGGTACCAGGTACCAGCTGGTACCTGGTACCGGAGAGGAAATCCCGGTGATCGTGACCTATCACCCGGCCCATCTCCTGCGGCACCCGGAAGCCAAGCGCGACGCCTGGACCGACCTCCAGCGCCTCCTGCCATACCTGCACGCCGCTCCATGAATCGCCCCGCGAGGTATGCGGAGGTGGCGCTGGACATGCCGATGGCGCACGCCTTGTCGTATCGCATCCCGTCGTCGCTGCAGGGGCGGGTCGCCGCGGGGCAACGGGTTTTGGTGCCGCTCAGAGGCGCCTCCACAATCGGGTGCGTCGTGCGTCTGACAGCCACCTCGCGCATCCGCGGCATCAAACCGATTCGCCAACTCATTGATGACCAGCCGATCGTCTCGGCGGATCTCCTCCAACTGAGCGAATGGATCGCGCGCACCTATTGCGCCAGCCATGGGGAAGCGTTGTTCGCGATGCTGCCGGGCCCGCTGCGGCGCGGGCGGCGCCCGCCGCCCGCCGTGGCAGCTGAAGGGGCGGAGATGTCCCGTGCCTCACCTTCAGAGCCGCGCGTGCCGCCGCTGGCGCTCACCGCCCAGCAAACCGCAGCGGTCCAACGGCTCCGGGAGACACTGACGGCCGGCCGTCACGAGGTCTTCCTGCTCCACGGCGTGACCGGCAGCGGCAAAACCGAAGTCTACTTGCACGCAATCCAGCAGCTGCTCGCGCAGGGCGGGGACAGCATCGTCTTGGTGCCGGAGATCGCGCTGACGCCACAAACACTCGAGCGGTTCACCAGCCGCTTCGGCGCGGCGCAGGTCGCCGTGCTGCACAGCCACCTGCGGACAAGCCAACGCCTGGCCGAATGGTCTCGGATCGCCCATGGCCTCGCCCATGTGGTGATCGGCGCCCGGTCGGCGCTTTTCGCCCCGGTCCGCCAGCTCGGGCTGATCGTGCTCGATGAGGAGCAGGAAAATACCTATAAGCAAGAGGACACGCCGCGGTATCATGCCCGTGAGGCCGCGATCGAACGGGCCCGTCTGGCCGGGGCCGCGGTCATCTTGGGCAGCGCCACCCCGTCGCTGGAAGCCTACTCGAGGGCGCAGGAGGGACGCTACACGTTGTTGACGCTGACGGAGCGCATCGACCGGCAGCCGATGCCGGTCGTCGAGCTGGTGGACCTCCGGCGGTTGCCGAGCCGCGGCGGGCGCCCGGTGCTGTCTCCGCCGTTGGAAACCGCGCTGGAACATACCTTGGCGGATCGGCAGCAGGCGATTCTGTTCCTGAACCGGCGCGGCTTTTCCACCTTCATCCAATGCCGGGGCTGCGGGACCGTGGCGCGCTGCCCCCGCTGCCAGGTATCGCTCACGTTCCACCAGGCCGCCAACCAGTTGGTGTGCCACCACTGCCGCCATTGCGAGCCGGTCCCAAACATCTGCCCGTCCTGCCGTGGCCGGTACGTTCGGTTCCGTGGGACCGGGACACAGCGCGTGGAAAACGAGCTGGCCCGCCGATTCCCAGCGGCCCGCATCGCGCGGATGGACACCGACACGATGCGGCCGCGCGACAGCCACGAGATCGTGCTGACCCGTTTCCGCCGACGCGAGGTGGACATCCTGGTCGGGACGCAGATGGTCGCCAAAGGCCACGATTTTCCGCAGGTCACGCTCATCGGGGTCGTCAACGCCGACACGGCGCTGCACCTGCCGGATTTCCGGGCGGCCGAGCGGACGTTCGATCTGTTGACCCAGGTAGCGGGGCGGGCAGGGCGGGGGACGCTGCCGGGGCGGGTCATCGTCCAAACTGCGCTGGCGGATCATCCCGCCATCGTCCATGCCAGCCACCATGACTACGACGGCTTTTACCGGGAGGAGCTGCGGCACCGCCGGGCGTTGAAGCTGCCGCCGGTCGCCGCGCTCGCCCAGCTGACGATCCGGGCGCGCGTGGAAGACCACGCACGGACCGCCGCAGACATGCTCCTGCGACAGCTCCAAGCCGTGCGCCGGCCGGCCGCCATCCTCCTGGGGCCCTCGCCGTCGCCGCTGTACCGGCTCCGGGGGCAGTATCGGTGGCAGATCATGCTCAGCGCCAGAACACTCGAGCAGCTCCTGGCGCGGCTGGCGCCGGTCCGCGCGCTCCGACGCATCGGCCGCGCGCGCCTGACGATTGATGTCGATCCGTGGTCGCCCTGGTGAGCCGATGGCCATTCTCCCCATTCATTACCTGCCCGACGCCGCGCTCAAAACACCGACCCGCCCGGTCACGTCCATCACGCCGGACATCCGCCACCTGGCCCGCGACATGATCCACACCATGCACGCGGCCGGCGGGGTGGGGCTCGCCGCCAACCAGGTCGGCCAGCCATGGCAACTGTTCGTGGCCAGCCCCGACCAGGAACGCGGGCGCGAGCTGGTGCTGCTGAATCCCAAGATCGTCAGCCGGCGCGGGCGGCTCCGGCTCGAGGAAGGCTGCCTCAGCCTTCCCGGGATCGCGGCGATCGTGACCCGCGCCGCGCGGGTGGAGGTCCACGCCATGACACTGGATGGCACGGCGTGCGTGCTCGAAGGCCAAGACCTCTTGGCCAGGATCTTTCAGCACGAGATCGACCACTTGCACGGGCTGCTGTTCGTGGATCGGCTGCCGTGGCTGGCTCGTCAACGGCTCCTGCGCGTCTATCACCGGCAACGGCGGGAGCTTTCCAAGGTCGCGCGGTGAAACTCTGTGTCTTCGGCAGCGGCGAGATCGGCGCACCGACGCTCGAGACGCTGGCGCGCGCCCACACCGTCGTTGCCGTCGTCACGCAGCCGGATCGGCCGCAGGGCCGCGGCCAGCGCCCCGCGCCGACCCCGATCAAGACGCTGGCCCAGCGGTTGGCGCTCCCCGTGCTTGAGCCGGTCTCCGCGCGCGACCCGCGGCTGCTGGCCGACATCCGGCGCCTGCGGCCCGATCTTCTCATCGTCATGGCGTACGGCGGCATCCTCCCGCCGGCGCTCCTGCAGGCGGCGCCATACGGCGCGTGGAACCTTCACCCCTCGCTGCTGCCTAAATATCGGGGCGCCGCGCCGATCCCGTGGACGCTGTACCATGGCGACGCCGAGACCGGGCTGACGATGTTCCAAATGGACGCCCAGGTGGACCATGGCCCGATCGTCGCGCAGCAGCGCATCGCGATCGAGCCGGACGACACCACCCGCACGCTCAGCGAGCGGATCGGCCGTTTGGCGCCCGATCTGTTGCTCCGCGCGCTGGCCCAGCTCGAGGCCGGCCGTCTCACCACGACCCCGCAAGATGACCGGCGGGCCACGCCCGCGCCACGGCTCACGAAAGCGGATGGCTGGATGGATTGGTCGCTGCCGGCCGCGGCCATCGTCCGCCGGGGCCGCGCCGTGCTCCCGTGGCCAGGATGCACGACCAGCTGGCAGGGACACGCCATTAAGGTGCTCCGGCTGACGGTCGCCTCCGACGGCGCGACGGCCACCCCCGGCATCCCGCCCGGCACCGTGCGCCGCGCGGATGAGGCCGGCATCGTGGTGCAGGCCGGGCAGGGGACCGTCATCATCCACGAGCTGCAGTTGGCCGGCGGCCGCGCGCTGGACGCCGCGGCCTTTCTCCGCGGCCACCGCCTGCGCCCCGACGACCACCTCGGCTAGCCCCGGTCAGCCTCGGGAGGGAGTGACCTCCCCGGTCAATTGACCGGGGAGGTCACTCCCTCCCGAGGCTACCCTCTTAGACCTGGCACCGCGCGCCGGTTCTGAGTATAATGAGTTCCCTCATCATGCCGGAACTCCGAAAAGATCCCATTGTCGGCCGCTGGGTCATCATTGCGACGGAACGGGCCCGGCGCCCGGACCAATTCCAACCGTTGTCACCCGCCCCGGTCGCCGACCGGACGGAGGCGTGCCCCTTTTGCGAAGGCCGGGAATCCAAGACTGCGCCGGAAATCTTCGCCGCGCGGCACGCCGGCGCGCCGAACCAGCCGGGGTGGGACGTCCGGGTCGTGCCGGCCGAAGACCCGGTCCTCCGGATCGAAGGGCAGCTGGCCCGCAAAGGCCGCGGCATCTACGACCTGATGCCCGGGATCGGCGCGCATGAGCTGATCATCGAGGCGCCCCGGCACGCCACGAATCTGGCCGACCTGCCGGAGGCGCAGATCGAGCAGGTGATCGGCGCCTACGTCAGCCGCCTGACCGACTTGGAGCGGGACACGCGCTTCAAATACGCGCTGCTCTACAAAAACTACGGCCGGGCGGCGGGGGCCGGCGACCTGACGCACACGCACTCCGAAATCATCGCGCTGCCGGTCAACCCGGTCCGCCTCAAAGATGAGCTCCACGGCGCGCGCCAGTATTTCGACCTCAAGGAGCGATGCATTTTCTGCGACATGCTGCGGCAGGAGTACGACGGGGGGCGCCGGCTGGCCGTCGAGAGCCGCGATTTTGTCGCGGTCGCGCCGTTCGCCTCCCGCTTCCCGTTCGAGCTGTGGATTTTGCCACGCCGGCACTCGGCCGATTTCACCCAGTTGCAACCGGGGGAGCGGGCGGACCTCGCCGGCCTCCTCAAGACCACGCTGGTCAAGCTGCGCCAGGCGCTCCGCGATCCGCCGTACAACTTCATCTTGCACACCGCCCCGTTCCGCCGGCCGAAACACGGCGCCTGGCACACGATCGGGGACGATTTCCATTGGCATCTCGAGATCATGCCGCGGCTGACGCGGGTGGCGGGGTTTGAGTGGGGGTCGGGCTTCTACATCAACCCGACGCCGCCGGAAGAAGCGGCGAAATTTCTGCGCGAGGTAGAGGTGGTTCATGTCTGAATTTCGGCGCGATCCGATTACCGGCCGCTGGATCATCGTCGCGACCGACACCCCGAGGGGGCCGGACGACTTCGAGCGGGAGCGGCACACCCGCGCGGTGGCCACGTGCCCGTTCTGTCCCGGGAATGAGGCGATGACCCCGCCGGAGATCGGCGCCGTGCGCCCGGTCGGGGGCGCGCCGAATGGCCCCGGGTGGCGGTTGCGGATGATCCCCAATAAATTCCCGGCGCTGCGGATCGAAGGGGACCTCAATCGGGCCGGGGAAGGGGTGTACGACCTGATGAACGGCATCGGCGCCCACGAGGTTATCATTGAGACCCCCGACCATCTGAAAGATCTCGCTGACCTTTCGGACGCGGAGATCGAGCAGGTGATCCGGGCGTACCAGACGCGGTCGCTCGACCTGCGCGGCGACCGGCGATTCCAGTACCTGCTGATCTTCAAGAACTACGGGGAAACCGCCGGCGCCTCCCTGGTGCACGCCCATTCCCAGCTCATCGCGCTGCCGATCGTCCCCAAGCGGGTCAAGGAGGAGCTGCAGTGCGCGGACCACTACTTCGAGTACAAAGACCGGTGCGTGTTTTGCGACATGATCCAGCAAGAGTCGGATGACCGGGAGCGGGTGGTCCTGGAGACCGCCGAGTTCATCTGCTTCGCCCCGTTCGTCTCGCGGTTCCCATTCGAGCTGTGGATCATGCCGAAGGCGCACGCGGCCGATTTCGGCCAGATCACCGAGGCGCAGATCGTGGACCTCGCGGGGGTGATGCGCCACACCTTGCAACGGGTCAAGCGGACGCTGCACGACCCGTCGTACAACTTTCTGATCCACACCGCCCCGGTGACGGACCACATCCGGGGGGAGTACCATTGGCATCTCGAGATGATGCCGCGGCTGACGCGGGTGGCGGGGTTTGAGTGGGGGTCGGGCTTCTACATCAACCCGACGCCGCCGGAAGCGGCCGCCAACTATTTGAGGGAGTCCGCATAAAGCGGCGCCTGGCCTCAGGCCTGGCGCCGGCCATCAAAGGAGGCGGGTGTGGCCATTCGCGTAGGGATTAATGGATTCGGCCGGATCGGGCGGTTGGTGTATCGCGCCGGGTGGCAGCGGCCCGGCATCGAGTTTGTCGTCGTCAACGACCTGCCGGTCGGGACCGAGACGATCGCCCACATGCTGAAGTACGATTCGAATTTCGGCACGCTCCCGGCCACGGTGACCGCCCAGGGCGATGCCGTCACGGTCAACGGTAAGGGGTTCAAGGTCGTCAGCTTCAAACATCCCACGGAGATCCCGTGGACAGATCACGGCGTGCAGATCGTGGTCGAATCCACCGGGATCTTCACCGACGCCGAGAAGGCCAAGGGACACCTGAGCGGCAGCGTCAAAAAGGTGATCATCTCGGCGCCGGCCAAGAACGAGGACGTCACGATCGTGCTCGGGGTGAACGACGCGATGTACGACCCGGCGAAGCACCGGATCATCTCCAACGCCTCCTGCACGACCAACTGTCTGGCGCCGATGGCCAAGGTGCTCAAGGAGGCGTTCGGCGTGGCCAAGGGCCTCATGACGACGATCCACTCCTACACGAACGACCAGCGGATCCTCGACTTGCCGCACAAAGACATGCGGCGGGCGCGGGCGGCGGGGCAATCCATGATTCCCACCAGCACCGGGGCGGCGAAGGCGATTGGGCTGGTGCTTCCGGACCTCAAGGGAAAGCTCGACGGGCTGTCGATCCGGGTGCCGACGCCCAACGTGTCGTTGGTGGACCTGACCTGCGAAGTCCAGAAACCGGTGACGGTCGAGCAGGTCAACCAGGCGTTCCAGCAAGCGGCGGCCGGCCCGCGGGGCCGGTACCAGGAAAATTCCGAGGCGCCGCTGGTGTCCAAAGACTTCAACGGCAACTCGAAGTCGTGCATCTTCGATGCGCCGCTCACCAAAGTCACGGACGGCACGCTCGTCAAAACATTCGGCTGGTACGACAACGAGTGGGGCTACTCCAACCGGGTCGTGGATCTGATCGAATTCATCGGGGCCTCGCTATGAGCGGACGGGGCCTCGCCGCGCGCCAGACGGTTCGCGATCTGGCGCTCAGCAACCGGCGGGTCGTCATGCGCGTGGACTTCAATGTCCCCCTCAAGGACGGCGCCGTGGCCGATGACACGCGGATCCGGGCGGCGCTGCCGACGATCCGCTACGTCTTGGGGCAAGGGGCCTCGCTGGTGTTGATGAGCCACCTCGGCCGGCCGGATGGCCGGGTCGTCGAGCAGTACCGGATGGCCCCGGTCGCCGCGCGGCTGCAAGCGCTGCTGGACAAACCAGTCAAGACCGTCCCCGGATGCGTCGGGCCATCGGTGGAAGCCTCCGCGAAGGCGCTGACGTCGGGCCAGGTGCTGCTGCTCGAAAATCTCCGGTTTCACCCGGAGGAGGAAGCCAATGACCCCGCGTTCGCCAAGGCCCTGGCGGCCCTGGGCGATCTCTACGTCAACGACGCGTTCGGCACGGCGCACCGGGCCCACGCCTCGACGGAAGGGGTGGCGCGCCACCTGCCGGCGGTCGCCGGCCTGCTCATGGAAAAGGAGATCGCGGCGCTCAATCGGGCGCTCGACCGGCCCGCGCGGCCCTACTGGCTGATCCTGGGCGGCGCCAAGGTGTCGGACAAAATCCGGTTGATTGATCATCTCTTGGAGATGATTGATGGGATCATCATCGGCGGCGGCATGCAGTATACCTTCTTTGCCGCGCAGGGGATCAGCATCGGGAATTCCATTCTCGAGAAAGCCCACCTGGACACCGCCCGGCAGATCCTGGCGAAAGCCGCGGCGCGGCGGATCCCCTTGCTCCTGCCGCTCGACCACACCATCGCCACGAAGGTCGAGGCCGGCGCCCCCTGGAAAATCACCGAGCGGCCCGGGGTCCCCGACGGGTGGGAGGGAGTTGACATCGGCCCGAAGACCGTGCAGGCGTTTGCGCAGGCGCTGCGCGGGGCAGCCACGCGCCAGGAGGGGCTAGTGGTGCCGCCTCCTCTGGCGGCAGCCACGATCCTTTGGAACGGGCCGGTCGGCGTGGCCGAGATCCCGCCGTTCGACACCGGCAGCCGGGCGATCGCGGACACCTTGGCCTCCTCGAACGCCGTCACGGTGATCGGCGGCGGCGATACGGCGGCGGCCGTGACGGCGTTCGGCTTGGCCGACCGGATGACGCACGTCTCCACGGGCGGCGGCGCATCGCTGGAATATCTGGAAGGCAAGATGTTGCCGGGGATCGCCGCCCTGCGGGAAAAGTGCGGCACGACGTGTTCCACTCCCCGATGAGCCGCCGCCCGGTCGTCGCCGGCAACTGGAAAATGCACGGGACGAGCGCCGCGGCGACCGCGCTCGCGCAGGACATCCTGCGGGCCATCGGCCGACTGCGGCGGGTGGACATCATTCTCTGCCCGCCGTTCACCGCCTTGCCCGCCGTCGCCCGTGTCGTGAAGCGCCGGCGGGTGGCGTTGGGGGCCCAGGACTGCCACTGGGCCGAGCAGGGGGCCTTCACCGGTGAAGTGTCGGTGCCGATGCTGCAAGAGCTCGGCGCCACGCACTGCATCATCGGCCATTCCGAGCGGCGGCGCGATTGCGGGGAGACCGACGCAGCGGTCGCGCGCAAGGTCCAGGCGGTGGTCGCCCATGGGCTCACGCCGATCGTCTGCGTAGGGGAAACGCTCCAGGAGCGCGATGCCGGCCGGACGCTCGAGGTCGTCGGCGCGCAGCTTACGGCCGGGCTCCAGCCGGTGACGCCGGAACAGGCGCCACGCCTGATCGTCGCCTACGAGCCGGTCTGGGCAATCGGCACCGGCCGGAACGCCACGCCGGCGCAGGCCCAAGAGGTCCACGCATGCCTGCGCCAACGGCTGGCCGCGCGCTTCACGCCGGCCATCGCCCGGCAGATCCGGATCCAATACGGCGGCAGCGTCAAGCCGGACAACAGCGCTGAGTTGATCGCCCAACCGGACGTTGATGGGTTTCTGGTCGGCGGGGCCAGCCTGGACGCCGCCCAGTTCGCCGCTATCATCCGCGCGGCCGCCGGGGTGCCGGCACCCGCCACGACCTAACCGAACAAGGGGAGCGCATGTACATTGCCATTTTGCTGGTCCATTTGATGGTCTCGCTGATCCTGATCGCCGTCATCCTGCTCCAGGCCGGGCGCGGCGGCGGGCTGGCCGATATGTTCGGCGGTGGGTCGTCCAACGCGCTCGGCACGCGCGCCTCCACGTACCTGACGAAGGCCACGACCGTCTGCGCGGTCATCTTCCTTTGCACGTCCATCGGGCTGGCGGTGCTGTCCGCCCGGCAAGGACGCTCGCTGATGCAACAGCCGAGGTCGTCCAAACCCGCCGCCACCGAGTCAAGAACGGACACCTCGGTGACCCCACCAGCCGTTGCGCCCGTGCCGCAGGCGCCGCCGGTGTCGGAACCCGGCGCGGCCCCCGCCGAGCCGCCGCCGGCGGCCGAGCCCCCCGCGACAACGCCCTAACCGACCATGCGCCTCCCCGCCGCGGCGATCGTGATCGCGCTGGCGTGGCACACCCCGGCGAGCGCCGCCGGCCTGACGGACGCGGGGGATGCCGTCGTAACGGCCTCCATCGGCGAGCCGAGCACGCTCGTGCCGATCGTGGCGGCGGACAGCGCCTCCCACGGCATCTGCAGTCTCCTGTTCAACGGGCTCGTCAAATATGACAAGACGCTGCAACTGGCCGGCGACCTGGCCGAACGGTGGGAGGCGCTCGACCGCGGCCTGACGCTCCGGTTCCACCTGCGGCGGGACGTCCGATGGCACGATGGGGCGCCGTTTACCGCCGACGATGTCCGCTTCACGTACGACGCCCTCATCAACCCGGCCGTGCGCACGCCGTATCGCGGCGACTTCGAGCGGATCCGCGCGCTACGGATCCTCGATCCGTGGACCCTCGAGATCACCTACGCGGAGCCGTTCGCCCCGGGTCTGGCAAGCTGGACCATGTGGATTATGCCGCGCCACCTCCTCCAAGGACAGGACTTGCACACGACCCCGTTTGCCCGGCAGCCAGTCGGCACCGGTCCGTACCGGTTCCGCCGGTGGCGGTCCGCCGAACTCATCGAGCTCGACGCCAATCCCGATTACTTCGCGGGGGCGCCGGCGATTCGCGGCTGGATCGAGCGGATTATTCCTGACGAAGCCACGACGTTCCTGGAACTGCAAACGGAAGGCGTGGATCTCGCCTCGTTGACGCCGCTCCAATACCAGCGGCAAACGAACACGCCGTTCTTCGCCGCCCATTACCAGCGGGCGCGGTATCCGAGCTTCGGCTACACCTACCTGGGATACAACCTTCGGCATCCATTGTTCCAAGACCCCGGGGTCCGGCAAGCGCTCAATCTGGCGATCGACAAGCGCGAAATCGTCCAGGGGGCGCTGCTCGGACTCGGCCAGGTCGCCACCGGCCCGTTCCTGCCCGACTCGTGGGCGTTCGATCCGGCCGTGGCGGCGGCCCCGTACGACCCGGCGCGGGCCCGGGCGCTGCTGGCGGAGGCCGGCTGGCGCGACACCGACGGCGACGGCTGGCTGGACCGCGACGGCCGGCCGTTCGCGTTCACGATCTTGACCAACCAGAACCTGACGCGGGAATTGACGGCGCAGATCATCCAGCAGCGGCTGAAAGCCATCGGCATCCGCGTACAGGTCCGCGTCGTCGAGTGGTCGTCGCTGCTGGCGCACTTCATTCACCCGCGCCGGTTTGAGGCGATCTTAATGGGCTGGGGCCTTTCGCCGGAGCCGGACCCGTACGACATCTGGCACTCATCCAAGACGAAGCCGGGAGAGTTCAACTTCATCGGCTACGCCAACCCGGTCGTGGACCGGCTGCTCGAAGACGGCCGCCAGACATTCGATCAGACCCAACGCGCCGCCATCTACCACGAGCTCCAGCGAATCCTGTACCACGAGCAGCCGGTTTGCTTCCTCTACGTCGCCGACGCGCTGCCGATCATCCACCGCCGGATCCGGAACATCGAGGTCACCCCCGCCGGCTTCCAGCATAACCTCGTGGAGTGGTACGTCCCCCGCCATGAGCACCGCTATGAGTTTTAATCTTTTCAAGATCCTGAGAACCAAACCTACGTTGAAACAATTGTTGATTGTATTTGTAATAGCGTTACCAATTCAGCTACGTTTGCATGCGCCATTTCTGTGGTTAATCGCAATTGTAGGATTAACATTTCTCTTAATGAGAGTCTTGGGAGGTAGCCGTCGGAACACTTACTCTATTTTCCCTGTAGTTCTATGGCTTCTGGTGCTCGCGCTTGGATCAGGTTCCGTTCGAGAAGGGTTAAAAAGAAAATTTCTCGAAAGTACGTCGGTTTCAATGGGCTGGACGGGTTCTTGGGTTAAGTTGACCTCCCCAAACCCGCCGGGCGGATCACCTGAAGGCGCGAAGATAGAGTTGGGGGAAGATAAGAAATCCGATCAAACGGAGTGGCTCGAATCTATCAGCACCATCGTCAAGCAACAATTACGTGGAAACCTCATCAGTAATGGGGATTTTGCCATCCCGCTATCTAGCGCCTCAAGTGGCTGGGGGCATGGATTGCGCTCTGATATATTGAACGTTTTGTATCCTGGGATGAAGATCCGATGGATGAATTTCTCTAATGCGAGCGTTGCCGTGTCGGTTGAAGAAACAGAGATCGGGAAAGCGCTGAAGATCGTACATGAGTCGGCTCAGCAACCCCACAGCATTGGCGTCATGGAACAATATATCAAGGTGGTAGAAAAAGGTGCATACCGGCTCTCGTTCTGGGCGAAAGCTCCTTACAGCCTTCCAGAAAACGCGCTGATATTTTCTACGGCAGATAATTGGGAAGGCTCTGGCGTCTATTTCTTTCCAGAAGTAGGCAAAGGGCACGAATCCAAACAACCCCAGATAGGCCCGCAATGGGAACCTTATTCCAAAACAATCGTCATTGACGAACCGGGGCTGCACACCTTCTTTCTTGTTTCGCAAGGTAGCAGTAACGGACTGGCAGTTGTATATATCACAGATATCTCATTGACCAAGGCAACAGAAACTGCGAGTGCCGGCAAGGCCGAGGATGCCGAAAAACATTAATGCAACGCGCCTCTTGCCAAAGATGCTTAATGAGGTATAATTGGAATGGGAATTGCTCCCCGCTCGATATGCCGAAAGGCCTCGGGCGGGGTTATTTTTTATGCCGAACGAACCTCTCGTCAAGCGCTGCGTAGCATTCATTGACGGCCAGAATCTTTTTCACGCCGTCCGTGAGTCATTCGGATATAGTCACCCTAATTATGATATCGTCGCCTTGGCTGGGGCTGTCTGCCGCAATCAAGGCTGGAAACTCGTCCAGACGAGGTTTTATACCGGCATTCCTGCCGCAACCGACAACGCATTCTGGCACCATTTCTGGTCCGCCAAGCTGGCTGTCATGGGCCGCCAGAGTGTACAGCTCTTCAGCCGGACGCTCCGCTATCGCAATAAAACAGCACGATTATCCGACGGGACGAAACACACCTTTTTGACCGGCGAAGAAAAGGGCATTGATGTTCGCATTGCGCTGGACGTCATCAGGCTGGCGCACCGCAAAGAGTACGATGTGACCCTCGTGTTCAGCCAAGATCAGGACTTCTCTGAGGTCGCCGAAGAAGTGCGGCTAATCGCTCAAGAACAACACCGGTGGCTTAAGATCGCGTGTGCATTCCCATTCAGCCCTACCACGCGGAACCGTCGAGGTATTGAAAAGACCGACTGGATTCGAATCGATCGGGCTCTCTACGATTCGTGTTTGGATCGTCGGGATTATCGGCTTAGGCAAGAACGGGAATGACGCGTTACCTAATTCATCGGGTGATGGGGTTGATCCCGGTGCTGATCGGGATCACGCTGATCAGTTTTTTCGTCATGCACCTGGCCCCCGGCAAGCCGACCGACGTCGTCACCGACCTGAACGTCAAGGTGTCGCTCGAGGCCCGCGCGCGGCTGAACCAGCTGTACGGTCTCGATGACCCGCTGCCGGTCCAGTACAGCCGGTGGGTCAGACGCCTGGCGCGCGGCGATTTCGGCGCGTCGTTCCACGACGGCCGGCCGGTCGCGACCAAGATCACCGAGCGCATCCCGGTCACCCTCGGCATCAATCTGTGCGCGCTGCTGCTCACGCTCCTGGTCGCCATCCCGCTGGGGGTCGCAACCGCGGCGCGCGCCGGCAGCCGGCTGGATCGCGGGGTCACGACGCTGCTGCTCATCGCGTTCTCGGCGCCGACCTTCTGGCTAGCGCTGTTGGCCCTCGGGTGGTTCGGCGTCGAGCTGCGGTGGGTACCGGTGTCCGGGCTGCACGCATTGCTGGCCGACCGGTGGCCGGCGTGGCGGCAATGGCTCGATGTCGGGCGCCACCTGGCGCTGCCGGTGCTGATCCTCGCCATCGGCGACATCGCGGTCTACGCGCGATATCTCCGATCCAGCGTCGTTGATGTGCTGCAGCACGACTACATCCGGACCGCCCGCGCCAACGGCCTGCCGCCGCGGCGGGTGCTGTACCGGCACGCGCTGCGCAACGCATTGCTGCCGCTCATCACGCTGCTCGGATTCGCCCTCCCGGCGCTGCTCGGCGGCAGCGTCATCCTGGAATCGGTGTTCGGCATCCCCGGGCTGGGCCGGTTGTTCTACGAAGCGGTGATGGGCCGCGACTACCCGGTCATCATGGGCCTGGTGGTGATGGGGGCGGGGCTGACATTGGCCGGCAACCTGCTGGCGGATCTGGCCTACGCGATGGCGGATCCCAGAGTACGATATGAACGATCTTAATAGCGTAGCCACGGGTCCTGCCGCGAGCCTACCCCGGCTACGACACCACCAAACGCGCTGGGGATTACTGCTATTGGGAGTGGTGACGGCGGCTGGGTTGTTGGCGCCGTGGCTCACCCCAGCTGACCCCACCGCCATTCATTTGGAGGAGGCCCTGTTGCCGCCGTCCGGCAACCATTGGTTGGGCACCGACCAGCTCGGGCGCGATGTCGCCAGCCGCCTGCTCTATGGCGCGCGGGTCTCGCTGTCGGTCGGCCTGGTCGCCGTCGGGATCGCCACGCTCGTCGGCATCGCCGTCGGGGCGGCGGCCGGCTACGCCGGCGGGTGGGTGGATGCCGCGGCGATGCGGTTCGCGGACATCATGTTCTGTTTCCCGACGCTGTTCCTGATCCTGGCCGTCGTCGCCTTCCTGGCCCCGAGCCTCCTGAACATCATGATTGTGATCGGCCTGACCAACTGGATGGGGATCGCCCGCCTCATGCGCGCGGAAGTGCTGAGCCTCAAGTCGCGGGAATTCATCCTGGCCGCCCGGCTGGCCGGCGCCTCGCCCGCCTGGATCATCCGCGCGCATCTGCTGCCCAACGCGCTGGCGCCCATCGTCGTCAACATCACGTTCGGCATGGCCGGCGCCATTCTCATCGAATCCGGCTTAAGCTTCCTGGGGCTCGGCATCCAGCCGCCGACGCCCAGCTGGGGCAACATGCTCGCGGAAGGGAAGGCCACGCTCGGGGTCGCCTGGTGGCTGACGCTGGCGCCGGGCGCCGCGCTGCTGGCCGTGACGCTCGGGTGCCATCTTGTCGGCGAGGGGCTCCGCGCCGCCGGAGGGCGCCGACCGTGACCGCGCCAGCGCCGCGCTGGCAACGGGTGGCCGGCAAGCTCCGCCGCGCCATCCTGCGCGATAGCCCCACGTACTATGACATGTACGAGAACGCCGGCGAGCGCTACTTCGCCAAGCTGTATCTCCACCAGATCGCCGAGACGATCGGCGCCCACGGCCCGGGCCACCCGCTCCGGATCCTTGACGCCGGTTGCCAAACCGGACGCCTGGCCATCCCGCTCGCCGTGGCCGGCCATGACCTGACAGGCGTGGACACCTCCGACCTGGCCCTCCGACGGGCCCGTCGGCATGCCAAGGCCGCGGGCGTCTCGCTCCGGTGCGTTCGGGCCGATCTCAGCCGGTGGCTCCCGGCCCATCCGCCGGAAGTCTTCGACGCCGTGGTCTGCACGGAGGTGTTGTACCAGCGGCCGAACTACCGCGCGCTGCTGGAACATCTCATCCGAATCCTGAAACCGGGCGGGCTGTTGTTCATTTCCCACCGTCCCACCGGTTACTATCTGCTCGAAGCGTTCCGGCAGCGAGATTGGGGCGGCGTCCGACGCCTGCTGTCGTCTTCGGAAGGTACCGTGAACGGCTCGTACTACAACTGGCAGGACCGCGCCGATCTCACCGCCCTCTATGGCACGCTCCCGGTCGACTTGATCGCGATCACCCCCATCGGCTTTTTCTCCTGGATGGGGGTCAACCCGGATCACCTGGACGCCGAGGGCCAAGAGCTATTGTTTCGCACCGAGATCGCCTCGCACGACCGGTGCGGCGGCAGCGGCCGGTACCTGCTGGTGTCCGGCCGAAAGCGCACCGCATGATCTGGTACCCCCCGATCCTGACGTACCACCGCGTGCATCCTGACCCGGCCACGGACACGCCCACGCTTTCCCCGATGGTGTTCGCGCGGCAGATGGCGCAGCTGGCCCAGCGCTGGCATGCCGTGGATCCCGACGCGCTCGCCGCCTGGCTGGAGAGGCGGGGGCGGCTGCCGGCGCGGGCGGTCATGGTCACGTTCGACGACGGCACCGAGGACACCTACACGCAGGCGCTGCCGGTGCTGGCCCGGCACCGCATCCCCGCCGCGGTGTTCATGATCGCCGACAACGTCGGGCGGCCGGGGTTCCTGACGCGGGACCAGTTGCGCGCGCTGCACGGCCATGGCGTGACGATCGGCAGCCACACGGTGTATCACGCGTACCTCCCGTCGAGAGATCGCGACCAGGTGCGCCGGGAGCTGGTGGATTCCAAACGGTTCCTGGAAGACCAGGTGGGCGCCCCGGTGGACTGGTTGAGTTATCCGGGCGGCGGCTACACGGCCGAGGCCCGCCGGCTGGCGGAAGAGGCCGGGTACCGCGCGGCCTGCACGACCAACCGCGGCACGCGGCGGTGGCCCATCGACCGCTGGGCGCTGCGCCGGATCACCATGCACGCCTCGAGCGCGTCGCCGGCGGCGATTTGGCTCCGCTGCAGTGGCTACTACAACACCTTCCGCCGCCTCCGCGCCCCCTCATGACGCCGGCACTGGAGATCCAAAGGCTCCGGGTCTGGTTCGGCACGCAGGCGGTCGTGGATGGCGTTGACCTGACGGTTCAACCGGGCGAGATCGTCGCCCTGGTTGGCGAGTCCGGGGCGGGCAAGACGCTGACGGCGCTGGCCATCGGCCGGCTGCTCCCGCCGGCCGCCCGTTGGACCGCCGAGGCGATCCGCTGCCACGGCCGCGACCTGCACACGATGCCGGACGACGCGTTCCGAACCGTCCTGGGTCGCCAGCTCGCCTACGTCTTTCAAGATCCGGCCGCCTGCCTCAACCCCGTGCTGACGATCGGCGAGCAACTGAGCGAGCCGCTGCTGGCGCATCAGGCCGTCCACCCCACCGATGCCCGCGCCCGCGCGGCGGCCGCCCTCGCCGCCATGCGCCTGGCCGATCCCGCGGCGTTGCTGGGGCGATACCCGCACCAGCTCTCCGGCGGCATGCAGCAGCGCGCGCTGCTGGCCATGGCGACGATCCTCAACCCGGCCGCGCTGATCGCCGACGAGCCGACGAC
>JACQRF010000075.1 GCA_016206635.1 Candidatus Omnitrophota bacterium | reverse complement strand
TCGTTGGTTCCTTCACGGTGACCATGATGCGCCTCCCTCAGAGACAAGCATACCACATGACCGTTGAATCGTCAAATGAACGGACACATTATCGTACACGAGTAGTTACGGGGTCGGGAGGGTGGCGAGGACTGCCGTGAGGAGCGGCGTGGGCCAGAGACCGAGGAGGACGATGCCGGCGAGGGCGGCGCCGAGGGCGACGCGCAGGGGGAGCGGCGTCACGGCGAAAGGGACAGTCCCCTGCGGGGACAGTCCCTGAGGGATTGCCATCGGGGGCGGGGGGCTCAGGTACATCTGCTTGAGGAGGAGGGCGTAGTAAAAGACGGCGATGACGGTGTTGACGGCGGCGGCGACGGCCAGGAGGACGCGGCCGCTGTCGAGCGCGGCGGCGAAGATCCAG
Source organism: Candidatus Omnitrophota bacterium (assembly GCA_016206635.1). Lineage (GTDB taxonomy): Bacteria > Omnitrophota > Gorgyraeia > 1-14-0-20-64-10 > JACQQZ01 > JACQRF01. The sequence continues at coordinate 3,908 of JACQRF010000075.1, read as the reverse complement.
AACTTGGCGAGGAACCCGGCCAGTGGCGGGATGCCGGCCAGCGACAGCAGGGCGAGCGCGAACCCGGCGGCGAGGACCGGATGCGTCTGCGCCAGTCCCGCATAGGCGCCGAGATCGTCGCGGCCGCCGGTGGCGTTGGCGACGGCGATCACGCAGGCGAACGCCGCCAGGTTCATCAAAACATAGGCGAGCGTGTAATAGGTCACCGCCAGCGCGCCCGAGGGGGAGGCGGCGACGACGCCGATGACGATGTACCCGGCCTGGGCGATGGACGAGTAGGCGAGCAGGCGCTTGACGTTGGTTTGGCGGAGGGCCGCGACGTTGCCGAGCGTCATCGTCAGGATGGCCAGGAGCTCCAGGGTCGAGGCCCACGTGGCGGTCAGGCCGGCGAATGCCAGCCAGAACAGGCGCAGCAGCACCGCGAAGCCGGCCAGCTTCGGCCCGGTCGAGATGAACGCCGCGATCGGGGTCGGCGCCCCTTCGTACGCGTCGGGGGCCCAATGATGGAACGGGACGAGCCCGACCTTGAAGCCGAGCCCGACGGTCAGCAGGAGCGCGCCGACGACCACGAGCGCCCGGTTCGGGTGCGCGCCGCCCGCGAGGTGGATCGTCAGCGTCGGGAGATCCAGCGTCCCGGTCGCGCCGTAGATCCAGCTGACGCCGTACAGCAGCATCCCGGTGGCGAGCGTCCCGTAGAGGAAATATTTCAGGCCGGCCTCGGCGGAGATCGCCTCGCGCCGCAGGAAGCCGGTCAGCAGGTACGACGTCAGCGAGATCAGCTCCAGCGCGACGTAGACCATGATCAGCGACTGCGCGCCGGTCAGCAACAGCAGCCCGACGCCGCTGAGCAGCAGGAGGCCGAACAGCTCCGGCAAGTCGTCGTGGAGGGCGGCGGTCCCCAGGGTCAAGAGCGTGACGAGGGCCATTACGGCGAGGAGGCCGCCTTGCATGAGGGCGATCCACGGCGTCCTCAGTAGCAGGCCGTTGAACAGGTCGTACGAGCCGGCCGGCAGGGCTGCCAGGGCGGCCCCCGCGGCCGCGAAGGCGGCGACGGTCACGCCCCCGACGACCGCCCGGCGCCGCCAGAGGCGCGCGGTCACCAGCACGCCGATGGCGGCGCAGGCCAGCAGCAGTTCCGGGGCGACCGCCAGCAGGCCGCGCAACGACGAGGCCATCGTCGCGGTCAGCCGGGCAAGCCGGTCAGCTGCCGCAACATGGCGTCCAGCGACGAGGATTGGAGATTCAGGACCAGCGGCGGCCAGAGGCCGATGGCGAGGGTCAACAAGAGCAGCGGGACCAGCGTCGCCAGCTCCAGGCGGTTGATCTCTGGCAGGGTTTGCCAGCGCGGGTTCAGCGGCCCCAACAGCACGCGCTGCAGCATCAGCAAGATATAGCCGGCGGTCAGCACGACGCCGAGCACCGCCAGCGCCGTCGCCAACCGATGCGCGGGGAACGCGCCCAGCAGCGCCAGGAACTCGCTGACGAACCCGCTCAATCCCGGCAGCCCGAGCGACCCGAGCGAGAACACCATCAGCAGCCCGCCGTAGACGGGGACGCGCCCCCCCAGCCCGCCGAAGGCCGCCAGATCCCGCGTGTGCGTCCGGTCATAGAGGACGCCGACGAGCAAGAACAGGCCGCCGGTCAGGATCCCGTGGCTGACCATCTGCAGCATCGCGCCGTTGAAGCCGGTCTGCGTCATCGCGCTCAGGCCCAGCAGCACGAAGCCCATGTGGCTGACCGACGAGTAGGCGACCAGCTTCTTGAAATCGGTCTGGGCCATCGCCACCAGCGCGCCGTAGAGGATGTTGATCACGGCCAGCGCCGCCAGCGGCCCGGCGAACGACTGGGCGGCGGCCGGCAGCAGCGGGAACGCGATCCGGAAGAAGCCGTAGCCGCCCATCTTCAGCAGGACGCCGGCCAGCAGCACGCTGATCGGCGTCGGCGCCTCGACGTGGGCGTCGGGCAGCCAGGTGTGGAACGGGAACACCGGCACCTTGATGGCGAACGCCAGGAAGAACCCGAGGAACAGCCATTGCTGGAGTTTCAGGTCGAGGGCCGGGCCGGTGGCGACCAGCTCCGGGATCGAAAAGGTGTGCGGCGCCGCCTTGAGATAGAGCGCCAAGATCGCCAGCAGCATGAAAATCGAGCCGGCCAGCGTATAGAGGAAGAATTTGATGGCGGCATATTCCTTGCGCGGGCCACCCCAGATGCCGATCAGGAAATACATCGGCACCAGCACGATCTCCCAGAACACGTAGAACAGGAACAGGTCGAGCGCCAGGAACGTGCCGAGCATCCCGGCCAGCAGGAGCAGGTAGAACACGAAGTATTCTTTGACGCGCTCGGTGATGCCGAACGAGGCGAGGCAGGCGAGGAATCCGAGCAGCGCGGTCAGCAGCACCATCGGGAGGGAAATGCCGTCCACGCCGAGGAAGTACGTGATGTTTGCCGCCGGGATCCACGGCGCCCGCTCGACGAACTGATACCCCGCCAGCCCCGGCTGGAAGGCGACCAAGAGCTTGAGCCCAATCAGCAGTGTGGCGGCCGTCACGACGGTGGCGACGGCGCGGATCGCCCCCGGCTTGCGGCCGGGGAGCCCCAGCAGCACGACGGCGCCGGCCAGCGGCAGAGCCACGAGCCACGTCAACATGCCATCAGCCTCCGTGCGTCAAGCGGACGGCAAGCAGGATCGCCGCCCCGAGCGTGGCCAGCAGCAGGTACTGTTGCACCAACCCGGTTTGCAGGCGGCGGGCGAGGGCGCCGACGCCGCCGACAGTGGCGGCGGTGCCGTTCACCACTCCATCAACGAGGACGGTATCAATCCACCGCTTGACCTGGCTGAGCCGCAAGGTCGCCGTGCCGGCGAGATTCACCGCCCCATCAATCACCCGCTGGTCCACGCGGAACGCCCCGCGCGTGGCGGCCAGCAGCGGCTGGATCAGCCATCGGTCGTACAGCTCATCCACGTAATATTTCTGCGCGGCGAGCCGTTGCCACGGGGCGAGCGCGGCCCGCAGGCCGGCCGGCAATAGCGGCCGGTTGAGCCCGTACCGCCACGCGGCGGCGCCCAAGCCCAGCCCGGCGATCAGCGTCGAGAGCGCCATCACCATCACGTCCGGCGCGTGCGGATGATGCCCGCCGAGGAACTGCTGGAAGGCGTGGCCGCTCCACGGCGAGCCGAGCAGGCCGACGCCGGCGGAGGCGACGGCCAGCAACACCAACGGGATCGTCATGATGGCCGGGGATTCATGCGGGTGGCGCGACCCGCGGTACGCGCCGAAGAACGTCAGGCAGAGCAGCCGGCCCATGTACAACGCCGTGAGCAGGCTCGTCGCCGCGCCGGCCAGAAACAGCAGGTGATGGCCATGGCGCCAGGCCGCGGCCAAGATCTCGTCCTTGGACCAAAAGCCGGCCAGCGGCGGCACGCCGGCGATCGCCAGCGTCCCCACGAGGAACGTCACCGCCGTCACCCGTTGCTTGCTCCACAACCCGCCAAGCTGGCCTACTTCCTGGGCGCCCGTGCCGTGAATCACGCTCCCGGCCCCAAGAAAGAGCAGCGCCTTGAAACAGGCGTGCGTGACCAGATGGAAGAACCCGGCCAGCGCCGAGCCGACGCCGAGCCCCAGCATCATCAACCCGAGCTGGCTGATCGTCGAGTAGGCGAGCACCCGCTTGATGTCGGTCTGGGTGACGGCGATCGTGGCGGCGAAGAAGGCGGTGATCGCCCCGATCACCCCGACGACCTGCAGGGCGGCCGGGTGCGCCTCGAACAGGACGAAGGTTCGGACCACGAGGTAGACGCCGGCGGCCACCATCGTCGCGGCGTGGATCAGGGCGGACACCGGCGTGGGCCCCTCCATCGCATCCGGCAGCCAGGTGTGCAACGGCACCTGGGCCGACTTCCCCAC
>JACQRF010000074.1 GCA_016206635.1 Candidatus Omnitrophota bacterium | reverse complement strand
TGGTGACGAAAATAACCCCCTCCGGCAGCACGACGCTGAGCGGGGACGACGTGTATGGAGGGCCGGTCTCGCAGACACGCTCCGTCACGGGGATGGTGATGGAGAATGGCCGGATCAAACATCGGACGGAGACCCTGGCAGTCTCGGCCCACCCTGTTGAGGGGGGGAGCACCAGCACCTCCTCGACCACCGTCACGGACTTTGACGACGTCGGCCGGCCGTTTAAGGCGACGGAGACGCTCACGCAGCAAACCATTGAGGGTTACGACGGGACCCATCTGACATTATTGCCGACTCCTCTCGAGCACCGTCGAGACCTCAACGAACCGACTGGATTCGCCCCGGCCAAGCCGGAGACCATTTCCTCCTTTGGCGAACTCATAGTGGGTGCGAAGAAAGGGTGGGGCTTGACCGGGATGCAGGGGCGCGGCGTGGCGTACTTGTCGGGCGACGATCTGTTCGGCGGCCGAGTGATCCAGATTCGTCAGAGCCGTCCGACTGCGGCGGGGGGATTTGTGACCAGCCGCCAAGACACGCTGGAGGCGATCACCCAGCCGATCGAGGGGGGAGAGACCTATACCAAGACCGGCACGCTCACCACCTTCGGGTCGGGCGTACCGGAGCAGTCATTCGAGACGATCCAGGCCCAGTACGTGCTCAGCTACGACGGCACCGAATTGGGCTGGAATGGGAAAGAGGGGGCCGCCCGCCGCGGCGACCCGGCGAATTTCCAGACGACGGCCAAGACGATCTCTACCTTCAACCTCTTGATCCCGGTGCCCGGCAGCCCCCTCAAGCGGACCGGCTGGGGGTTGATCCTCATGGCGGTGGAGGGATCCACGACGTTGAAAGGGACTGACCTCTTTGGGGGCACGATCACACAGACCCGGACGGTGGTGCCCAATCCGACGCCGACCCAATTCGAGCACCTCAAAGTGGAATTCGGCCGCGTCGTCAAGCGGACCGAGACCTTGCTGGTCGAGGGAGATCCGATTGAGGGGGGTCGCACGGAGGCGGCGACGAGGACGGTCACCCTCTTCGATCCATTGGGGCGCCCGACGGAGGCTGCCGAGACTTTGGAGCGTCAATACCTCCTTAGCTACGACGGCACGGAGCTCGGATGGGACGGGCAGGGGACCAACACGGTGCCGGGCAGCACGCTCAAGCGATTTGACTCCTCCGCCACGACGATCTCCCGTTTTAACACGGTGACCGTGACGCGCCTTGGGATTACCCGTACCGGCTGGGCCTTGGCGCCGCGCACGGATGCCGCGGGGCAGACGTTGGCCGCCATGGAAGTGTCGGGGAACACCATCCTGCGCGGCGCCGATCTCTTTGGCGGCCCAGTCACGCAGACCCGGACGGCGATCCAGAATTCCCCGGCCACCCCTGACGCGCTGAAAGTGGAATTTGGCCGCGTCGTCAAACGCACCGAGGATCTCCGCGTGGAGACGGCGCCGATCGAAGGGGGCGCCGCCGACACGACGACGCGGACGGCCACCTTCTTCAACGAAAAAGGCCAGCCGACTCGGGCCGAAGAGACCGTGATGGCCCAGACGATCACCAGCTACGATGGCACCCGGTTGACGCTGCAGTCGCCCGGCGACCCTGCCAAAGCCAAGACCGTGTCCCATTTCGGCCCGATTGAGGGGATCAAATCGCCGGCGGTTCCCGCCAAGGGCCACCCGATCCGGGCCGGCTGGGGGCTGACGTCCATCACGCCGGGCGCCCCGGTGGTGCTGACCGGCGACGATCTCTTCGGGGGCAAGGTCACGCAGACCCGGACCGTCACGGTGGTCGAGGTGGCCGCCGGCCGCGTCGGCCAGCGGACCGAGACGCTGGCGGTCCACGCCGAGCCGATCGAAGGGGGGAGTTCGGACACGACCACCTCGACCGTCACTGAGTTCAACGCCAAGGGCCAGCCGTTCAAGGCCACCGAGACGTTGACGCAGCAGCATGTCATCAGTTTCGATGGGACGGACCTGACCCTTCGCGAAGCGACGGTCGAAGACTACATCGCGCTGCAGATGGATCTGTCCGCGGGAGTCGTCGCGCTCCCGCAGACGATCTCCGAATTCGGGGAGCTGACGGTGGCGCGGCCAGGATGGGGCCTCAAGGGGGTGCAGGCCAAGGGGGTGGCCGTCCTCAGCGGCACCGACTTCTTTGGCGGTGAGGTGCTCCAGGGGCGGCGCGTGACCCAGGTGGACGTCGTCGGGGGTTTCGTCAGCCGGCGGGACGAGCAGCTGGCGGTCAAGACCGCGCCGATCGAGGGCGGGGAGACATTCACGAAGACCCGCACGGTCACGACGTTCAAACACGGGGCCCCTTCGGAATCGCGCGAATCCACCCTCTTCCAGTACGTGCGCAGCTTTGATGGGACGGAACTCGGATGGAACGGGGCCACGCGCGGGGCGGCGTCGCAATTCCAGTCTGACGCCGAGACCGTGTCCATCTTTGGCCCATTGCTGGCGACCCCTGGTGGCCCCATCACGCGGAACGGCCATGGACTTCTTCGCGTGGACGTCACAGGATCCACGACCCTGACAGGGAAGGACCTGTTCGGCGGCACGGTGAAGCAGATTCGGCAGCTAGATCATCTGAAAGTCGAATTCGGGCGCGTGGTCAAGCGGACGGAGACCTTGACCGTGGAGGCGGGGCCGGTCGAAGGGGGCCGAACGGTGACCGCGACGAAAACCATCACCAACTTTGATCCGCAGGGGCGGCCCCACGATGCCACCGAGACGATCACCACCCAGTATGTCCTCAGCTACGACGGCACGATGCTGGGTGAGCAACCGGGCGAAGTGGTGAAGCTCCCGGATGGGCGGAGATGGTTTGAGTCCGATGCCCAGACGATTTCTCACTTTGGTCCGTTGGGGGTGAAAGGGTGGGGCTTAACCAGCATGGAGGCGTCCGGCCGCACCATCCTGCGCGGCGCCGATCTCTTCAGCAATATCATCAGCCAGACTCGCACCGTCGTGTCCGAGGCCTTGAAGGTGGTCAACGGCCGCGTGGCTGAGCGGACAGAGACGCTGCGCGTCGAGACGGAGCCCGTGGAAGGAGGCGCCACCGACACGACCACCAAGACCGTGACGACCTTCGATGGGAAAGGGCGCCCCGCCACCGCCGAGGAGACCGTGCTGGCGAGCACCCTCCACAGCTACGATGGGACCTGGCTGGCGCTCGAGGCCCCCGCCGACACGACGGCCAAGACGATCTCCCGGTTCTGGACATTGTCCATCGGGGGCCGCATCGGCTGGGGCTTGGCCGAGCGGCCGGTGGATGAGAAAAATCCGACCGGCCCCAAGCTGCCGGCCATGACGGTCTCCGGCGCCACGACCCTGCGCGGCACGGACCTCTTTACCGGGAAGGTGGCCCAGACCCGGACCGTCACGGCGATCGAGGTCACCGCCGGCCGCGTCAGCCAGCGCGCCGAGACGCTGGCGGTCCACGCCGAGCCGGTCGAGGGGGGCCACTCGGATACGGTTACGAAGAC
>JACQRF010000073.1 GCA_016206635.1 Candidatus Omnitrophota bacterium | reverse complement strand
TCCACAACCTCGCCTATCAAGGGGTGTTCCCGAAGAGCGAGTTCCCGAAGCTGGGGCTGCCGTGGGACCTGTTCCACATGGAAGGGCTCGAGTACTACGACCAGGTCAACCTGCTGAAGGGCGGGCTGCTGTTCGCCAAGCGGCTGACGACGGTGAGCCCGACGTACGCGCGGGAGATCCAGACGCCGGAATACGGCTGCGGGTTGGAGGGCGTGCTGCGCAAGCGCCACGCCGACCTGACCGGCGTGTTGAACGGCCTCGACATCGGCGCGTGGGATCCGGCGACCGACACGGCGCTGGCCGCGCCGTTCTCGGCCGCCGCCCCGGACCGGAAGGCCGCGAATAAGGGGGCGCTGCAGCGCCAGCTCGGCCTGCCGGTGGATCCGGCGGTCCCGTTGCTGGGGATGACGACCCGGCTCGCGGCGCAGAAAGGCCTCGACCTGGTGGCCGAGGCCGCCGATGAGCTGGTCGCGCTCGGCACGCAACTCGTCGTGCTCGGTACCGGCGACCGCTCGTTCCACGAGCAGTTCGAGGCGCTGGGCCGGCGGCATCCGACGGCGCTCGCGGTCCGGCTGGCGTTCGACGACGCGCTGGCGCGGCAGATTTACGCCGGCGCCGACCTGTTCCTGATGCCGTCGCGGTTCGAGCCGTGCGGCCTGGGGCAGATGATCGCGATGCGGTACGGGGCGATGCCGATCGTCCGACGGACCGGCGGATTGGCCGATACGGTGACCGAGGCGTCGCCCGACGGGTCGCGGGGCAACGGCTTCCTGTTCGAGGCGGCGGAGGCGTCGGAGCTGTTGGCGGCCGTCCGGCGGGCGCTGGCGGTCTACCGGCGGCGCCCGGCCTGGGCGGCGCTGCAGCGCCGGGCGATGCAGACCGACTGGAGCTGGGAGCGCGCCGCCCGCGCGTACGTGGAACTCTATGGCGGCGCCCCGCACCCTGTCCCCTCACCCCAACCCTCTCCCCTGAGGGGAGAGGGAGAACGGGTGAGGGGAATGGGGTGAGGGGTGGTTGTCGTCGGCGTCACCGGATCGCTCGGGACCGGCAAGTCCACGGTGGCGCAGTGGTTGGCTCGGCGCGGGGCCCGCGTCCTCAACGCCGACGCGATGGCGCACGCGCTGATGGGGCCGGGGACGCCGGTCTGGCGTCGCCTGCGCCGCCGGTTTGGGGCCGGCATCGCGGCGCCTGACGGGCCAATTGATCGCCGGGCGCTGGCGGCGGCGGGGTTCGCCTCGCGCGCCGCGTGGCGCGATCTGTGCCGGATCGTCCATCCGGCGGTCATTGCCGAGACGCGGCGGCAGCTGACCGCGCTCCGGCGGCGCGCCCCGTCGGCGGTCGTCGTGCTCGACGTGCCGCTGCTGATCGAATCGGGGATGACGTCGCTCGTTGACGTGGTGGTCGTCGTGGCCGCCGACCGCCGGACGCAGATGGCGCGGGCGCGCCGCCGCTGGCCCGCCGCCGAGATCCAGCGGCGAGTGCGCTGGCAGATGCCGCTGGCGGAGAAGTGCCGCCGCGCGGATGTCGTGATTGATAACCGCGGGTCGCGCCGGGCCACGGCGGCGCAGGTCCGGCGATTGTGGGAACGATGCATCACGGCAACGACCCAAGGGGGCTGACCCCTTCAGAGGAGTGATCTCATGGCTGACGAGAAAGAATCCACCCGCACCGCGACGGCGAACGGCAAAACCGTGGACCTCGCGGCGCTCAAGAAAATGACCATCACGGAGCTCAACCAGTTCGCCCGCGACATGAATGTGAACGGCATCAGCGGGTTGAAGAAGCAGGACCTGATCTTCAAGATCCTCCAGGTCCAGGCCGAACGGGACGGCAACATGTTCGGCGAGGGGGTGTTGGAGATCTTGCCGGACGGCTTCGGGTTCCTGCGGAGCCCCAACTACAATTACCTGCCGTGCCCGGATGACATCTACGTCAGCCCCAGCCAGATCCGGCGCTTCGACCTGCGGACCGGCGACACCGTCAGCGGCCAGATCCGCCCGCCGAAGGAAGGGGAGCGGTACTTCGCGCTGCTGAAGGTCGAGGCGGTCAACTTCGAGAATCCGGATGAGGCCAAGGACAAGGTCAATTTCGACAATCTGACGCCGCTGTACCCGCACCAACGGTACAAGCTGGAGCACGATCCGGCCGACGCCTCGACCCGGATCATTGATTTGTTGGCCCCGATCGGCAAAGGCCAGCGCGGATTGATCGTGGCGCCCCCGTACAGCGGGAAGACGGTCCTGCTGCAAAAGGTGGCCAACGCGATCACCAAGAATTACCCCGAGGCGATGCTGATCGTGCTGCTGATCGACGAGCGCCCGGAAGAGGTCACCGACATGCAGCGGTCGGTCCGCGGCGAGGTGGTCAGCTCGACGTTCGACGAGCCGGCCGAGCGCCACACGCAGGTGGCCGAGATCGTGCTGGAAAAGGCGAAGCGCCTGGTCGAGCACAAGAAAGACGTGGTGATCCTGCTCGACTCGATCACCCGCTTGGCGCGGGCGTACAACACGACGGCGCCCCACAGCGGCAAGATCTTGTCGGGCGGCGTGGACTCCAGCGCCCTCCACAAGCCGAAGCGGTTCTTCGGGGCCGCCCGCGGCGTCGAGGAAGGCGGGTCGCTCACGATCATCGCGACCGCGCTGATTGATACCGGCAGCCGGATGGATGACGTGATCTTCGAGGAGTTCAAGGGGACCGGCAACATGGAGCTGACGCTGGACCGCAACCTGTTCCAGAAGCGGATCTACCCGGCGATCGACATCAAGCGGTCGAACACCCGGAAGGAGGAGCTGCTGCTGGCGGCCGAGGACCTCAAGCGCATCTGGATCCTGCGCAAGGTGCTCAACGAGCTGAACTCCGACGAGGCGATGGAGTTGCTGATCGACCGGCTCTCCAAGACGAAGACGAACACCGATTTCCTGAACAACATGAACGCCTAACCGAGGCCCGCTGAACCATGCAAAAGGACATTCACCCGGCGTACCAGGACGTCACGATCACCTGCACGTGCGGCGAGGTCATCCACACCCGCTCGACGCGCGGCAGCTTCCACATCGAGGTCTGCTCGAAATGCCACCCGATGTTCACGGGGCAGCAGAGGATCGTGGACACCGCCGGCCGCGTCGAGCGGTTCCGCAAGAAATACGCGAAGCACGCCGCGAAGTAATTCGCCTTCGCCTGTCTCCCGATGTGGGACGCCCTCGAGACCCGCGCCCGCCGCGCCCGTGAGCTGGAACAGCGCCTCGCCGATCCCGCGGTCCTGGCCAACAGCGCGCTCTATCAACGCTATGCCAAGGAACGGGCGGCGCTGGCGCCGTTCATCGAGTTGTACGAACAGTATCGAGACGTCCAGGGCAAGTTAGCGCAGGCCAGGGAAATCCTTGAACACCCCGACAGCGATCAAGAACTGAGGAGGGAAGCCGAAGCCGAGAAGGCCGCTCAGGGCGCGCGCCTGGAGATCCTGCGTGAAGAACTGGAGCCGCTATTCATTGAGGACGATCCCGAGGGGTTGCGCAACGCCATCGTTGAAATCCGCGCCGGGACCGGCGGCCTTGAGGCGTCGTTGTTCGCCACTGACCTGTACCGGATGTATACCCGCTACGCCGCCGCCCGCGGCTGGACGGTTGAACTGTTGTCCAGCAGCGCGAGCGAGGCGGGCGGCTTCAAGGAAATTATCTTCGGCGTGTCGGGGGCCGGCGTCTACCGCGAGCTTCAATTCGAGCGCGGGGTGCACCGGGTGCAGCGGGTGCCGGTCACCGAGTCCTCGGGGCGGATCCACACGTCCACGGTCACCGTGGCCGTGCTGCCGGAAGCCGAGGAGGTCGACGAGGTGCCGGTCCACGACAAGGACCTGCGGGTGGATACGTAC
>JACQRF010000071.1 GCA_016206635.1 Candidatus Omnitrophota bacterium | reverse complement strand
TGACGCGGGTGTCCGGCCCGCTGGTATTTCCCGGGCTGTACTTCACCGTCCTCTTCGCGGCCTTCGCCGCGGTCCAGGGCTTGCGGGGCGTGCGCCCGTCGGCGGCCTGGCGGGCGGTGCGGACGCGCCCGGCGCTCTTGATCGCGCTGGGGGTGTTCGACGGCGCAAGCTTTCTCGTCCATTCCGTGGGGGTGCTGCTGGCGCCGGTGGCCTACTTCATCGGGGTGAAGCGGTTGAGCTCGGTGGTCAGCGTCGCCGCCGGCGGCCTGCTCTTCCGCGAAGGCCACCTGCGCCCGCGCGTGGCCGGCGCCCTCTGCATGGTCGCCGGTGTCGTCCTCCTCACCCTCTGAAAAAGGAAAAAGGGCCGCTGATATCAGCGGCCCTTTTTCGCTCAGCAGGCAGCAGGCTCTGGCGGACGGGATTGACGCTCCCCGAGGGGGCTGTTAGACTGGCCCTATGAGTGCCCCGCGGATCCTCGGGATGGTGATGGCCGGCGGGAAAGGGGAGCGCCTCGTCCCGCTGACCCGCGACCGCGGCAAGCCGTCCGTCCCCTTCGGCGGCCGCTTCCGCATCGTGGATTTCGTCCTCAGCAACCTCATCAACTCCGGCATCCTCTCGATCTACGTCCTCGTGCAGTACCGGTCCCAGTCGCTGATCGAGCATCTGCGCGTCGGCTGGCGGCAGAGCGGGCTGCTCCCGACCCAGTTCATCGCCGTCGTCCCCCCGCAGATGCGGTGGCAGGAGGAGGTCTGGTACCGGGGCACGGCCGACGCCGTTTCCCAAAACCTCAACCTGATCCGCGATTTCGAGCCGACCCACGTGGCGATCTTCGGTGCCGACCACATTTACCGCATGGACATCGCGCAGATGGTCCGGTTCCATCTGGAGCGCCACGCGGACGCGACCGTCGCCGCCCTGCCGGTGCCGTTGGATCAGGCCTCGACATTGGGCATCATCGAGGCCGACCGCCAGGGCCGCATTCAGGCGTTTGTGGAAAAGCCGACCAAGCCCAAGGCGATCCCCGGGGACCCGACGCGCGCCTACTCGTCCATGGGGAACTACCTCTTCAACGTCGAGGTGCTCGTCGAGGCGCTGGAAGACGACGCCCGCCGCTCGACGGAGCATGACTTCGGGTGGACGATCCTGCCTGCGCTCGTGGGCACCACGCAGCTCTACGCCTACAATTTCCTCGAGAACCAGGTGCCCGGCGTGCGGCCGTACGAGGAGCCCGGCTACTGGCGCGACGTCGGGACGATCCAGAGCTATTGGCAGACGAACATGGACCTGCTCGGGGCCAAGCCGCGCTTCGATCTGAACAACCCGTTGTGGCCGATCCACGCGGCCGGGCTCGACCTCCCGTGCGCGCAGCTCGAGTCCTCCGACGTGGACGACGCCCTGCTCGGCGAGGGGTGCCATCTGCAGGGGGCGAAGGTGCGGCGCTCGGTGCTCGGCCGCGGCGTGATCGTCGAGGACGGCGCCGTCATCGAGGACAGCGTGATCATGGATTACACGGTGATCCGCCGCGGGGCGCGGCTCCGCCGGACGATCGTGGATCGGTTCAATACGATTGAGCCCGGCCACAGCATCGGGTATGAGCCGGCGCGCGATCAGACCCTCTACTACGTGGATGCCTCCGGGGTGGTCGTCGTGCCGCGCGGGCCGCGCCGGCGGTACCCTGAGGCGTTGGGGCCCGCCGCATGATCGCGTCGCTCTGGCCCGCCAGGTGCTGCAGACCGTCCCCGGCGGCGTCCCGACGTTCGAGCCCTTCATCCGGTACCACACCTTCGGGCCAGCCGGAGTGCAGTGCACCGTGATTCTCTTTGGCCGGGAATTCACGGATCAGTATCTCATCAAACATGAGTTCCTCAAGCGGGTGCAGGCCCGGTACCGGCAGGAGGGGATCGTGATCCCGTATCCGACGACGACGCTGCATCTGCCGGCGGACACCGCGGCGGCGTTGCGCGGCGGGGCCCATGGCTAGCGGGTATACCCGTGGGCATGCCCGGTCGGGCCTGGCCGCGCGCCTGCCGCGCCTGGAGACCTGGCCGAACCAGTCCCCGGGGTACGAGATCACCATCGTGGTCCCGGAGTTCACCTCGGTGTGCCCGAAGACCCAGCTCCCCGATTTCGGGACGATCACCATCCGCTATCAGCCGCGCCGCCGGTGCCTCGAGCTCAAGTCCCTGAAATATTATCTCTTGGCCTATCGCCAGCTCGGGATCTTCTACGAGAACGCGGTGAATCGCATCCTCGACGATCTGGTCGCGGCCTGCCGCCCCGCCTGGGCGGTCGTGGAGGGGGCGTTCAACACCCGCGGCGGCATGCGCAGCACGATCACGGCGACATATCCCCGCGGGGCGAGTCGTTCGCGGCGAACCTTCCTAAAGGGAGAAAGGGAAATCTCACAATGACGGTGCATCGGCAAGCCGTGCGCTATGGTGTCGGCGAAATGTACGGGCTTGACCTAGCCAGCTTGCCAGCGGGCAAAGTCCGCCAGCTGTCCTCCTTGAATCACAAAAAGACGCCGTGCCCATTCAAATCACATGGCAGTACCAGAACCCAAACAATGTGTAGCAAAAAGGGAGGGGTCTGCTCGCTTCGACAGTATGCAAATTTTGTGGACGGGCGTGTGGAGGCGTTGAAGCTGCCCATCATCTGGCAC
>JACQRF010000070.1 GCA_016206635.1 Candidatus Omnitrophota bacterium | reverse complement strand
GGGTACAGCAGCACGCGCACATGCCCTCGCACGATCCGCAGCATGTCTTCGATCGCCGCGCCGGTCGGTGACGTCACGATGCCGATCGCCCGCGGGAACGCCGGCAGCGGCCGCTTGCGGGCCGGCTCGAACAACCCATCCTTCTCCAACCGAGCGCACAACTGCTCGAAGGCCAGCTGCAAGGCGCCGAGGCCTTTCGGCTCGATCGCCTCCGCGACGAATTTCAGCTCCCCGCGCGGCGCGTAGAACTCCACGCGCCCGGCGCAGACGACCTTCAACCCCTGCTCGAGCGCGAATTTCAGGCGCGCCACCTCGTCGCGCCACATGACACATTTCACCGAGGCCCGCTCATCTTTCAACTCAAACCAGAGGTGGCCGCTGGGATACCGCTTCGGCTCGGAGATTTCCCCCTCCACCCAGACGACTGCGAACGACTGCTCGAGGAGCCCCTTGATCTCTCGGGTCAATTCCGCAACGGTATAGACGTGTCGGGGCCGGGCGGTCGGCGCCTCCGGCGCGGCGGCCGGGGCCGGGACGCGCCACGGATCGCGCGACCCGGCCATCTTCAAGCGGTAGGTGGTCATGCGCGATCGCCCCGCAATGCGCGCGTGAGCGCCGGCAGCAATCCGGGCTTGGCCATCACGAGCTCCGGCCCGAGGAATCCGGGGTGCCCCGCGCAATCCGTGAACGTCCATCCCAGCGCGCGCGCGGCGGCCGCCAGCGGCACGAGATCCCACGGCTTCACGCCATATTCGAGGACCGCGTCGGCGCAGCCGCGGAACGCCCAGAGGAATCCATAACAATCGCCGAACGCCCGCTCGAGGTAGCAAACCGTCAGCAAGCGGTAGAACCGCGCGCGATACGGCGTCCGCGCCCAGTAGCGCGTGCCGCCGTGGAACAGCACCGCGTCCGCCAACCGCGGGCCGCCCGAGACGCGCGGGAACCGCACGAATCGCCGGCCCTGCCGCTCGCCGGCCGGCACGCCGGGCGCGATGACCAACCGCGCGCCGATGGCCGGGTAATCAATCACGCCGAGCACCGGGACGCCGCGCTCCACGCGCCCGACCATGACCCCCCAGGTCGGCAGCCCGCGCGAGAACGCCCGCGTCCCATCAATCGGGTCGATCGTCCAGTACGTCGAGGCCCCGCCGCCGCTGTCGCCGTATTCCTCCCCGACGATCCGCTCCCCCGGATGCGCGCGCGCCAGGGCCCGGCGCAGGCGCTCCTCGACGGCGCGGTCCGCGGCGGTCACCGGCGAGCCGTCGGCCTTCCGGCGGACGACGAGCCCCGGCGCCCGGAAATAGCGCAGCGCGATGGGGCGGCAGGCGTCCACCTGCCGCTCGACCCAGGCCAACAAGGTGTTCCCGTCGCTCACAGGTGCCCCTGGTCTTTCAAGCTCACGTGGGTTGTATCGCCGACGATGACGTGGTCCAGCACCGCAATGCCCATCAACTCTCCGGCCGCCGCCAGCCGCTGGGTCAGCGCCAGGTCCTCGGGGCTCGGGGCGGGGTCGCCCGACGGGTGGTTGTGCACGAGGAGGACGCTGGCCGCCGAGTGGCTGATCGCCGGTTGGAACACCTCGCGCGGGTGCACGAGATTCGCCGTCAGCGTGCCGACGGAGATCGTTTCTTTGGCGATGAGCTGATTCCGCGCATTCAGATACAAGGCGAGAAAATGCTCCTTCTTCGCGCGGCGCAACTCGGGCACCTGGTCGGCCGCGTCCTGGGATGAGGCGATGATCGGCAGCGCCCCGTCATCCTCGCGTAGCCAGCGCCGCACCAGCTCAGTGGCCGCCAGCAGCGTGCACGCCTTGGCCGGCCCGATGCCGCGGATCGCCTGCAGCTCCCGGAATCCCAGCCGGGCGAGCGCCCCATCCGGGTGTTGCTCGAGAATGGCCGCGGACAGGTCCAGCACGTGCCGCCCCCGGATCCCGGAACCGAGCATCACCGCCAGCAACTCGTGGTCCCGCAGCGCCGACGGGCCGCGCTGGATCAACCGTTCCCGCGGCTTGAGCACCGCCGGCATCTCCCGCATCGTGGCATAGGCCATGGGCAGTCTCCTGGTCCGACTGTCACGCAGCGAGGGGGACGGACAGGTCTTGTGGCAGAATACCCCGCCGGGCAGCCCCCGTCAAGCGCGCGACCGAACGTGGCCTGCCCGTCTTTCCTGTCACTTCAAGGGGGCACCGCAAGGGTTCCCCCTTGGGCCCCCTCCTTACGTGGTCAACAAGCGGGGCAACCTCAGGGGGCTAGAGCTGGCTATCCAAGGCCGACGGGGGCCGGACAGGAGCAGTGGGTTGGGCCGTTGCCTCAAGCCCGGCCGCGGAGTCGCGGAACGGGTGGTCGAGGTCTCCCGTATACCACACCAGTTGGTACTCCACCGGCCGGCGAAGGGTTTGTACCGTAACCGGCTTGGCATGCGCCGTCAGCGTGAGCTCGAGGGCGCCGGGGGTCTTTTGCAGCACCAGCCCTAAGTGGTATTCTTGAACACTTACCAAGCGGTCATCCGTCACGCGGACCTCCATCGGGATGCCATGCGCCTTCAGGGCGGCCGGTAGTCGGTCCCGCCAAAACGCTACGACCTCGTCGGCCGTCCGAAACCCCTCGGACACGCCGCCAGGGTCGTACCCGATCGGGACGTAGAGATTCGCCAGCAGGTACGCCCCGTCCGGCAGTTGATTGTAGAGGTGGGCAAGGATCCGGAGCGGGTCCTGGTTGAAGCTGAGGGCGTGGAACACAGTCAGGAGACGGATCGGGGCCTCGGCATCTTGAGGAAGGCGTACGCGGCCGAGGTCTTCTCGGATGAATGCCTCGGTAGACCAAAGGCGCGCCGGCGTCAGGCCGCGTGCTTGGGCCTCCGCTTCGATATTGTCAGCCGTCGCGCCGCCCACATCGCTGCGTGTCCACGGGACCAGATCTACGGCCACCGTGCGCAGGCGCGGATACCGGCCAGACGCTTCCGCCTCCTTGAGGGCCGCGCCGAATTGAACGGCGCCGTCTACCCACGTATAAGGGGCGCCGGCCGTTTCGAAGCGGCCCAGCAGCGGGCTGAGGCCGCCAGCCAGCTCGGGCGCCAGCGTGTGGGGCAGGATTTCTTTGGCGAGGACATCGTAGGAACCCGTCTCGCCAGTCAAGAACCGGGGGGTGCCGCTCGCCACCCGCCGGAGGTGTTGTTCCAACGCCGTTTGCTCATTTTCCTCCAGGCCAGCGGCAGAAAAGTCCCGCCGGCCGCCGTCGAATAGCGGCGATTCGGAGACGGGCACCTTTTTCAGGATGGGCTCTCCCAGCAAGCGCCGGTGCTCGTGGACCAGCGCATTGAGGATGAGGTTGCTCTGCTCCGGAGGCGAGTAGTCAAAAAAGCTCTTTCGGATGAGCGCGGACCGGGTGAAATTGACCGCGGAGAATTTGATGCCCTTGTGCAGATAGGTAGTCACCACCTCCGAAACCCGGTTGGTGATCTCGCGCATGCTCGCGATGTACGACCCAGTGGCGGCCAGCATGGTTTCCGTGCATGAAAAATAATCGAAATCGTAGGTGGCAACGACATAGCGCCGTCTAGGCGACACGTCTTGCAGGTTGGAGGTTTCTACATCGTAGTCGGCCGTGGTCGAGTCGCGCCTCGGCCTAAAGAGGACTCCGATCGACATGTGCGGCGGGGCTGCCCAGATGAGCTCCGAGGCCAGCTGTCTGGCGGCGACGAATGACACCCAATTCCCCACGCGCAGTGTCTCTTTGACCGGACCGGCCGGCCCTCCGTAGTCATCGCCATGGGCATCGGGAGTCATCGTCCCATTGTCCGTGTGAAAATCGTGATTGATGACGGTGGTCTCGCCCCCAGGGAATCGCTGGGTCTCGAGGAACGGGACCATCTCGTCGTGATCCACCGACTCCGAGGCTGGAATGACCCGGCCGTCTGGGGCTCGATAGTGCGAGATCGTGACATGTGAGAGGGCTGTGGCGGTGCCGCTCCGCCCGGATGGCGCACGCTCCACCAGGTCGTATCCGCTGAAGAGCCAGGGGGGTTCGCCGGGGCGCTCGATCCAGGCTTTAGGGACGCCGTCGGCGCCGTACGCAAAGTGGAAGGCCCGCCCGTCCCCGAGCGGGATCACCCGCTCGGGGACGGGCGCCGGCGGACCGCTCCACTCAAGCGTCAATGACTTCAGCTGCGCGTATTCATCGTAGTCAAAGCTCGCGCGCCGAAGCGGGGCGCCGCGCTCGGTGAAGACGATCTGCCGCACCACCGGTTCCGTCCACACTCGGCCATCGTACTTGGCGACGCCGACAGGGGTATTCTCAATGTTAACGTCCGGCGCTATGCGTTCCTCCAAGCCGGCGGCGATGGTGCGTTCGCGGCCTTCGACGCCGGCGCGCAAGGCGACGGCGGGGCTGGGCAGCACGAGGCCGATGCTGATCGAGAAGATCAGCAATGTACACAGCAACCGGGGATAGCGCATCGCTCGGCGCGGCACAGGGTTCACATTAAGTCTACCTGAGGCGGGGCCTGAAATTCAAGACTATATGTAACTATATATACTCATTAACACGCTGGCCTGGCGGCCGGGGGCTAGAGGGGCAGGAGGCGTTCCTGGACGCGCTCGAGGCGCTCGGCGCGGCCGGTCAGGGAATCAGCGAGAAGCCGTGCTGGGTGAAGTGGACATCGAAGGCGAACGCCCGGCGGAGGCCGGCATGGCGCATCGCGGCGAAACTCGTGCAGTCCACGAGACTCAGTTGCCGGCTCTGCGCCCTCGTCCAGATCGTGATCGCCGCCTGCTGCAGCGGCGCGTCAATCCACACGGTGTCCAGCGTCTCGCCGGCCTTCGCCAGGAACGCCTTGGCGGGAGCAAAACCATGCCGCCGTTGGATGAGACTGGCGCACTCCAAGAGCACGTAATTCGTGGTCACGAGCTCGGCTTCATCCTCGGCCAAGCGTTGGAGCGCCTGTCGGGCCGCGTCGTGTTGGGCGTCCTCGGGCGCCAGCGAGGCGTACAACGCGCTCGTATCCACAAAGATTTTCACGCCGCGTCGCCCCAGAGATACTCGTCGTGCCGTGTGGCCACGTCGGGCTTCGTTTCGTGGATCAGCCCGGCGAGCGCCAGCAACCCCTGGGGGGTTTTCCGTCGGGAGCGGTGTCCCAACAGGTGTTGATCCACCAATCTCCGGATGAGGGCGGAGATCGACACTCTCGCCTTGAACGAGGCCTCCCGTAACGCTTCATACTCCCCGTCGGCCAAATAGACCTGCGTCCGCTTCATGGGTATCCTCCTAGAGGGAAGTATACCACCATGGCACCATGATGTCAAACAGTCGAACTACATACAATTGTATGCATAGTGCATATAAGGACCGAGGGCCATGGGAGGGCTACAACGGCAGGAGGCGTTCCTGGACGCGCTCGAGGCGCTCGGCGCGGCCGGTCTTGGGGTCCACCTCGACGACGGCGCCGCAGAGGATGACATTCATCTCCGGCACCTCGAACTTCTGCGGGAGGCCGGTCAGGAACCGCTCGAGGATCTGGTCCACGCGGCGGCCGATCACCGAGTCGTACGGGCCGGTCATCCCAAGGTCGGTGAGGTAGGCGGTCCCCTTCGGCAGGACCCGCTCGTCGGCGGTCTGGATGTGGGTGTGGGTGCCGACGACGGCGCTCACCTGGCCGTCGAGGTGCCAGCCCATCGCCACCTTCTCGCTGGTGGCCTCGGCGTGCATGTCCACGAGGATGACCGGGGTCTCGCGGCGCAGGCGCTCGACTTCCCGCTGGGCGACGCGGAACGGGCAGTCCACGGTCTCGAGGAACACGCGGCCGACCAGATTGAGGATTGCGACCCTCGTGCCATCGCGTGCGGTGACGATGCCCGAGCCGTAACCCGGGGCCCCGGGGGGATAGTTGGCCGGGCGGATGAGCCGCGGCTCCTGGTTCAGGTAGGGGACGATCTCTTTGTGCCGCCAGATATGCTGGCCGCTCGTCAGGAAATCCACGCCGGAGCCGAACAGTTCCTGCGCGGTCTTCGGCGTGACCCCCGCCCCGCCGGCGATGTTCTCGCAGTTGGCGACGACGAGGTCGAGGTCGTGGCGGCGGCGCAGTTGCGGCACGAGGGCGCGCACCGCCTCGCGGCCGGGATTCCCGACGATGTCGCCGATCAACAGGACTTTCATCCCCTCACCTCTCCTCTCCCCTCAGGGGAGAGGAAGTCCGAAGGACGGGTGAGGGGTGGCGTTCAACACTCACTGGGCGTGCTCCACGGCGCGCAGCTCGCGGATCACCGTCACCGTGACCTGCCCGGGGAAATCGGTCGTCTGCTCGATCTTTTTCTTGAGGTCGCGGGCGAGCGTGATCGTTTGCAGGTCGTTCACCGAGTCGGGGTTCACGAGGACGCGGATCTCCCGCCCGGCCTGGATCGCGTACGCCGACTCGACCCCATTGAACGCCGTGGCGATCTGTTCCAGCTTCTCGAGGCGCTTGACGTAGTTCTCGAGCGATTCCTTGCGGGCGCCGGGGCGGGCGGCGCTGATCGCGTCGGCCGCTTGGATCAGCACGGCGTAGAGGGAGTGCGCCTCCACGTCCTGGTGATGCGCCTCGACGGCGTGGATCACCTCTTCCGACTCGCCGTATTTCTTCAGGAGCTGCATCCCCAGCTCCGCCTGCGGGCCGTCCATCTCCTGCGACACCGCCTTGGCAATGTCGTGGAGCAGGCCGGCCCGTTTGGCGATCGCGCCGTCGATCCCGAGCTCCGCGGCGAGGAAACTCGCCAGGTACGCCACCTCCTTCGCGTGCTGGAGCACGTTCTGGCCGTAGCTGGTGCGGTACTTGAGCTTGCCGAGGAGCTTGATCAGCTCCGGGTGGAAGTTGTGGATGCCCAACTCGGCGGCCGCCTGCTGGCCCGCCTCCCGGATCGTGACCTCCATCCCCTGCTTGACTTTGGTGACCGTCTCCTCGATGCGCGGGGGATGGATCCGCCCATCCTGGATCAATTGCTCGAGGGCCACGCGGGCGATCTCCCGCTTGATCGGGTCGAAGCTGGACAGGGTGACGGTGCCGGGCGTGTCATCAATGATGACGTCCACGCCGGTGGCGAGCTCGAGCGATCGGATGTTGCGGCCCTCGCGGCCGATGATGCGGCCTTTCATCTCTTCGCTGGGGAGGGCGAGGACGGTCACGGTCGCCTCATTCGTGCAATCCACGGCGCAGCGCTGGATCGCCTGCGTGACCAACTCGCGCGCGCGGGCGGCCGCCTCGGCGCGGGCCTCCCCCTCCATCCGGTGAATCAACGCGCCGGCTTCCTGCTGGAGCTCGCCGGTCAACCGCTGCAGGAACAGCTGCGTGGCCTGTTCCGCGGAGAGGCCGGACAGGTGTTGCAGGCGGGCCTTCTCCTCGGCCAACAGCCGCTCGAGCTCTTGCTGGCGCTTGGCGAGCGCCGCCACCTGGGCCGCCGCCTGCTGCGCGGCCTCCTGCACGTCCCGCTCCTTCTGCTCGAGGAAATCCACCTTGCGGTCGAGGTGGGCTTCGCGCTGGCTGAGGCGGTGGTCCAACTCGGCGAGTTCCGCCCGGTGGCTCTGCGTCTGCTGCTGGAATTCCTGCCGGGTCTTGTGGAGGAGCTCTTTGGCCTCGAGGTCGGCCTCACGGCGCTTGGCCGCCGCCTGTTGCTCGGCGGTGTGGAGGATCGTCCGCGCGCGGATCTCGGCGGCGTGGATCCCCCGCTCCGCCAGCCACCGGCGCAAGAGGTAGCCGAGCCCGAGCCCCGCGATCCCAACGGTGATCACCAGCCATTTCATCGACAGGGCGCCTCCCATGGAGATCACGCCGCCAAGACGGTCGTGACCGGTTGATCGTGCCGCTGGCGCGGCAGGCGGGCCACCCGCTGGCAACGGAACGCCAACCCGACGCGCGGGATCCCCGGCGGCAGCGTCGCGAGGAACCGGTCGTAATAGCCGGCGCCGCGGCCCAGGCGGTAGCCGAGGCGATCAAACGCCACGCCGGGGACAACGATCAGATCGAGGGCGTCCGGCCGCACACGCCGCGCGCGCCCCGGATGCGGCTGCTCGATGCCGAAGGGGCCCCGGGTCAGGCCGCGGCGCGCCCCGGTCAGCTCCGCCAGGCGGATCGTCCGCGCCGCCACGACCGGGATCGGCGCGGCCACCCGCTTGCCGTCGGCCAACGCCTGCCGAATCATCGCGCGCGTCTCCACTTCCCCATCGGTGGCGAGGTAGAAGGCGACCCAGCGCGCGGCCCGATACGCCGGCAGCCGCCGGAGCCGGGCCGCCAATCGCCGGCTGGCCGCCAGCCGCTGGCGCCCGGTCATCGCCCCCACGCGCGCGCACACCTGCATCCGCCACTGCGCCTTCGTCATCATACCGCGCCGCCCTCGCTAAATGTAAAAGGGGTAGTGGTGGTTCACCGTGTGGTTCGTATGGCGCCGACGGGCCTCGGCCGCCAGCTCCGCCAGCGTGGTGGTTGCCAGCGCCGTGGTCACGGCCACCTCGATCCGCGTCCAGACCAGCCGCGTGGCCTGGTCCGCCACCTGGCCGGTCTCCAACGCCGAGCGTCCGGTCCGGCGGGCGGCCTTCGTCTCGAACACCTGCAAGATGTCCGCGGCGGAGATCTGCGACGGCGGGCGGCTGAGCGCATACCCGCCGCGCGCCCCGCGCGCCGCCGCGACCAGCCCGGCTCGCCGCAACCGATGCAACAACTGCCCCAGGCCATCGACCGGGATCCCCTGGCGCTTGGCGATCGCGGTGACGGGGATCGGCCCCTGCCCCTCATGGAGGGCCAAGTCCACCATCGCGTTCAACCCGTGGGTCGTAGAGACCGTCAAGCGCATCACAATTCCTCAAAGTAGGCGTCAATGGTCAGATACCGCTCGCCGGTGTCGGGGAGCATCGCGACGACGCGGCGGCCGGCGCCCAGCGCCTGCGCCACGCGGAGGGCGGCCCAGACCGCGGCCCCGGCCGAGATCCCGGCCAAGATCCCCTCCTCCCTCGCCAGGCGCCGCGCCATCTGGAACGCGTCGGCGTCCTGCACCGAGATCACCTCGTCAATGATCTCGCGGTTCAGCACCTCCGGCACGAATCCGGCGCCGATCCCCTGGATCAAATGCCGGCCCGGCGCCCCGCCGGAGAGCACCGGCGAGCCGGCCGGCTCGACGGCGACCACGCGGATCGCCGGGTCTTTCTTCTTGAGCATTTCGCCCACGCCGGTGAGCGTCCCGCCGGTGCCGACGCCCGCCACGAACGCGTGGAGGTCGCCATCGGTGGCGGTGAGGATCTCCTTCGCAGTGGTCTGCCGGTGGGCGCGCGGGTTGGCCGGATTCGAGAATTGGTGCGGCATGAACGCGCCCGGGGTTTTCTCGACGATCTCGCGCGCCTTGGCCACCGCCCCCGCCATGCCGTCGGCCGCCGGCGTGATCACCACTTTAGCGCCGTAACGCTGCAGCAAGGTGGTCCGCTCGAGGCTCATGCCGTCGGGCATCGTGAGGATCAGCGTGTAGCCCTTGACGGCGGCCGCCATCGCCAACCCGATGCCGGTGTTCCCGCTCGTCGGCTCGACAATCGTCGCCCCCGGTGTCAGCACGCCGCGCTTCTCCGCGTCATCCACCATCGCGGCGGCGATCCGGTCTTTCACGCTGCCGCCCGGGTTGAACGCCTCCAGCTTGGCGATCACCTCGGCGGCGCCGGCCGGCGCCACGCGGCGCAGCCGCACCATCGGCGTGTCCCCGATCAGCTCCAGGATGTTGTCAGCGATACGGCCGTTGCGCGGCATCAGCGGATCTCCTGAAAGGCCGCCCGAACGGCGGCCACGGTGCGGGCCACATCGGCCGCGGTATGCGCGGCCGAGACGAACCAAGTTTCGAATTGGGACGGCGGCGGATACACGCCGCGGCGCAGCAGCGCGCGGAACACGGTGGCGTAGCGTTTCACGTCGGCGCGGCGGGCCTCCGCCGCGGTGCGGACCTCGCGGTCCATGAAAAATGGCGTGACCAGCGAGCCGAGCTGATTGACCGTCAACGGCGCCTCCGTCTCGCGCGCCGCCTGCCGAAGCCCGTCTGCCAGCGCCTCCGCGCGGCCGGCCAATCGCTTGTAGAACGCCCCGCCCCCCTGTTTGAGCGCCGCCAACGTGGCGAGCCCCGCCGCCATCGCGACCGGATGCCCCGCCAGCGTTCCGGCCTGGTAGACCGACCCCGCCGGCGCGACCAAGCCCATCAAGGCGTTGCGCCCGCCATACGCGCCGACCGGGAATCCCCCGCCGATGATCTTGCCCAAACACGTCAGGTCCGGATCCACATTGAAGAGGGTCTGTGCCCCGCCGTACGCCACGCGGAACCCGCTGATCACCTCGTCGAAGATCAGCACCACCCGGTAGTCGGTGGCGACTTTCCGCAGCCGCGCCAGGAACCCCGGCTCCGGCAGCAGCAGGCCGATGTTCGCCGGGACCGGCTCGACCAGGATGCACGCCAGCTCCTCGCGATGCGCGTGCACCGCCCGCTCGAGTGCCGCGATGTCGTTGAATGGGATCGTGATCGCGTCACGGGCGTACCACTCCGGCACCCCTTGGGACGACGGCACGCCCAGCGTCGCCAACCCCGACCCCGCCTGGCTCAGCAGATAGTCCACGTGGCCGTGATACGCCCCGTCGAACTTCAGCACCTTCGCGCGGCCCGTGAACGCGCGCGCCACGCGCACCGCGCTCATCACCGCCTCGGTCCCGGAGTTCACGAAGCGCACCTGCTCCATGGCCGGGAACGCCTCCACGACCGCGCGGGCCAGCGCCGTCTCCCCCGGCGTCGGCGTCCCGAACGACACCCCGCGCGCCACGGCGCGCGTGACCGCCCGGGCCACCGCCGGCGCCTGATGCCCCAGGATCATCGCCCCCCAGGAACCGACGTAGTCGAGGTAGCGCCGCCCCTCGACGTCCCAGAGATACGCCCCCTTGCCCCGCTCGACGAAGAACGGCGCCCCCCCGACCGCGCGGAACGACCGCACCGGCGAGTTCACCCCGCCGGGAATGTACCGCTGCGCCTCCTCAAAACACTTCGCGTTGGTCATGCGCTCCTAATTCGTTCGCCCTGCCTCAGGGGCGCCTTCAGAGCTTGCTCACGGCGCGCTAGTTGTTCCCGCACACCCCGTATCGCTATCTCGCCCATCCCCCAATTAGCCGGCAACACCGTTTTACGCGCCTTCGCGATCCGTCCCCATCTTTTGATGCTCCCCTGAGCGAATCCCTCATGAAACTCCTCGGCCGAGATCCATGCCACCTTCTCGTCGCGCCAGATCGCCAATGGCCTGCCGCTTTGACGATGCTCTTCAATCACCCCCGCCACGGCTCTCCACAGCGCCTTCTCCGCCAGCAAGCTCATCCGGTCGAGTCTCGGCCCCGATGCCGCCTTCCTCGCTCGCTTCATCGCACCCCGTCCAGGATGTACCGCGGCGCTCCCTGAAAACACCTCTGGTTCTTCATGTGCTATGCTGGACTCATGGGTGATAAGCCACTGATCGAAACCAACCCATATTTGCGAGACCCCGCCCAATACGAGGAACTGCTTATCCTCAACGTGATCAGCTCAACCGCCGTCGAGCTCCGCAAGGTCCCGGCGTCCATTGTGCGAGCACTACGCACCAAGGGTCTCCCCTCGCTCATCAAGCTCCCGACCTCCGCCCGCTAAACCTTCGCATATGTTTTCGGGCGTCGTCCGCGATATTTGACGCGGGGCCGCTCGGCAATGACGCCGGCTCGATCCTGAGCCCCGCTGAGCAACCCTACCGCTCCGGTCGTCACCGTCTCAGAATCCGTCGCCTTCATCATCGAGAATTGCGCGTTGGCAACGAGCGTTCTCGCTTCACGTTCAAACCGGCTTCGGATCATCCCGCAATACACCGGGTCAATCTCTATACCGATGCTGTTCCGGCCCGCCTTCGCGGCCGCCACCATCGTGGTGCCGCTCCCACAGAACGGATCCAGCACCGTGTCGCCGATGAACGAGAACATGCGCACAAGCCGATAGGCGAGCTCCAGCGGGAACGGGGCCGGGTGTTCCTTCGTGGAAGCCCCGGTGATTCTCCAGAACTGCTGGAACCATTCCTCGTACTCCTTCTTGTCAATCATCGAGAGGCGGCGCTGCTGCATTGTCGGCTGCCGATACCCGCCCGGCTTTCGCTGCATCAAGAGGAATTCGATATCATTTTTGATGATGGCGTTCGGCTCGTACGGTTTGCCTAGGAATTTGCTTCCGTTGCTGACTTCATAGGTCGCGTTCGAGATCTTGTGCCAAATAATCGGGTTGAGATTGTCGAACCCGATCCGACGACATGTTACGGCGATGTCGGCGTGGAGCGGGACCACGACGTGGCGCCCGTGCACTTTTCGGGACAGGCAGACGTCGCCCACGACACAGACGAGCCGACCGCCCGGCACCAACACTCGGTAGCACTCCCGCCACACGGCGGCGAGTTCGGCGACAAACTGCTCGTAGTCGGCGATGTGGCCCATCTGCTGAGGGTGTTCCCTGTACCGCTTCAGCGTCCAGTACGGAGGCGACGTGATCACGAGATGCACGCTCTCGTCGTCTAAAAACGACAGGGTACGCGCATCGCCTTGCACTAATCGGTGCGTCGTGGGCGCGCTCATCGTTCGGCCACTTTCAACGTCGCCAGCAGCATCCGCACCGCGTTGTGGATAGAGTCGTCGGACTCGGACGCGAAGACGACGGCATCGAGGTCTGAGGAGTGCAGGCGGTTCTGAATGTTTACGTGCTCATCAATGAATGGGTAATACACCACCGCTCCAAACTTCGCTCGTGGGTACTCGGATTTGAGTTTGCGCGCTTTGTTGACGATCTCATCGCACCGTTTATGGATGTCTCGGCGGGCCTCGATGCGCTTCACGTCCACGCCGACCGCAATCGCCCCCGTTGAGGGCGTGGCCGCATCCAACTCGAACTCCTCGCCGCCCATCGAGAACTTTCGCTTCCGAAACGGGGTCCGGCCAAACCGATTGAGCGCCTCGATGATCTGCCGTTCCCAGCGCCCCTTGCCTTTCCGAATTTCCTTATCCACGTAGAGGATGTAATCAATCCGGCTGAGCGTCGGAAGCTCCAGATAATCCGGGAGAAACGGCTTGAGGTAGCCGGCGATGACGCGGGCGTGGTCATCGCTGAGGCGCGGCGTGTACGTATCGAGGTTCTTGATGCCGAGGTCGCGCTCGATCGCGCGGGCCGCGATGTTGCACGCGCCCAGCAACGGCTTGAGGATGGCGGGCTGGGCCAGCACGGCCTTGGCGAGGTCGAGCGCGCTCATGCCGGAGAACACCACGACTTCGACTTGCCGCGTCTCGATGAAGCGCCCGAACGCCGCCCGCAACGCCTTCTCCATGGTGCTCCGGCGCGCGTCGGCCTCGGCCTTTACCCGGCCCATGTAATCCTTGTGGCTTCCGTATCCTTTAGTCATCAATCCTCGCCCCTCGAATCACAACCTGTCCCCTCCGAACCCGGTCCCGCTCCCCGCGCCCGCTCAGGGAGGGCGGCGTCCCCCGGACCGCGCCTCACGGTCCCCAGCGGGACCGTGGGCGCTGCGCACTCGGCCTCCCTCGTCCCTCGACTCGCTGCGCTCGCTCGGGACACCGGCCCGTTCGGCCTCCGTGAGCTCCGGGGGACGCCCCCTCCCCTCGCTCGGTGTCCATC
>JACQRF010000069.1 GCA_016206635.1 Candidatus Omnitrophota bacterium | reverse complement strand
GCAATTCCATTCGACGGTGTCGGATCAACGGGCGGGGGAGCTGATCGCCCAGGCCGGCGCCGTCACGAAACAGCGGATTGATCCCCAGCGCATCTACGTCGTCACCAGCCCCTCGCCGCTGACCGCGCCGCAGCTCGTCGAGCGGTTCCGACAGATGGCGGAGGTGGCCCACGCGGAGCTCAACGGGATCTACACGCCGTCGGGCGAGGGGTGGTTCGCCCCCGCCGAGGCGTGGGCGGAGGAGCCGCGTGCGCCGCTGGGCGCCGGGGCCCCCGTCAAGATCGCCGTCATTGACACGGCGATTGACGCGACGCATCCCGCGCTGGCCGGGAAGGTGGTCCAGGGGTACAACTTCACGACCAACACAACGAGCACCCAGAGCAGCGGGGTGGGGCAAGATTGGCACGGGACCGCCTCGTCCGGGCGCATCCTGGACGGCGCCGGCGATGCCAACATCCAGATCATGCCGGTGCAGGTGTTCGGGTCATCCGGCGGCGCTTCGTGGAGCACGATCATCCAGGCGATCAACTACGCGGTGGACCACGGGGCCCAGATCATCAACATGTCGCTCGGCGGCATGGCCGGCTCGCCGCTCGTCCAACAGGCGATTGACCGGGCGGTCGCGCAAGGGATCGTCGTCGTCGCCTCGGCCGGCAACCACGGGACCTCGGCGCCGGCCTATCCCGCCGCGATGAACGGGGTGATCTCGGTCGCCGCCACCAACGAAGGGGGCCGCAAGGCCAATTTCTCCGCCTTCGGGAACACGGTGGATATCGCCGCCCCCGGCGACACCATGCGGCTGCTCAGCCACGGCGGCTACCGGGTCTCGCAAGGCACTTCATTCTCCGCGCCGTTCATTACCGGGATGCTGGCGATGCTGAAATCGGCGTTCCCCTGGCTGACGGCGGGCCAGGCGGAGCAGGTCTTGAAGGACAAGGCCTCGGACAACCGCTACGACCCTCGGTACGCGGGGCAATTGGGGGCCGGGCTGCTGAACGCGCTGGACGTGACGAAATGGATGGCGCAGATTCGGGCTGGGACGTTCCAACTCCCCTGGGGGGCTCCAGCCGCCCCACCCGGGGTGGTGCGACCGCCCCAGCCCCCTCCTGTGCCGCAGCAGCCGTGGTTGGCGCGAGGGCGGGGGCACAGCGGCAATTTCCTGGTGACCCCGGCCGGCGATGTGGTGCCGGAGTCGTAAGCGGCCGCGGGGGTTTTCCCTCGCGGAACTGATGATCGTGGTCGGACTCATCGGCCTGCTGGCGGCCTTGGCCGTGATCGGGGTGTCCCGGCACCGGCAGGATGCGGAGGATACGAGAATGCAGGCGGAGCTGAGCTCGATCTATAAGGCGATGGAGGCGTACCGCTTCCTGCATGGGCGGTACCCGACGACGTACGCGGAGCTCCGGGAATTCATCTCGATCCCGGATTTCGCAGGCCGGTATGAGATCAACCCGAGTCCGTG
Organism: Candidatus Omnitrophota bacterium; assembly: GCA_016206635.1. Taxonomy (GTDB): domain Bacteria; phylum Omnitrophota; class Gorgyraeia; order 1-14-0-20-64-10; family JACQQZ01; genus JACQRF01. The sequence goes on along the minus strand of JACQRF010000069.1, from coordinate 4,945 downwards.
AGGAAGGATGCGTGAGACCCATGAAACGTCATCATCAGCGCGAGCGCGGCGCAGTCTTGCTCCTGGTGCTGCTGGGATCCATGACGGTGACCATTCTGGCGGGGGCGTTCGTCCAGATGGGGATCGCCGAGCAGCGGTTCTCCGAGCGCAGCCAAGGCGGGGTCCAGGCGTTTTACCTGTCGGAGTCGGCGATTGACCGCGGCCTGACGTGGCTGCGCGGCCAACTGGTACCGCCGCAGTGGGTGGACCGCCGGGTGCTGTTCGGCGGGTGGCAGGGGCTCGGGCAGGGGTCGTACATGACGACCCTTGACCCCGACGACAACAACCCGCTGTCGCAGATCAAGCGGTTCACGATCGAGGGCTGGGGGGTGAGCGGGCCGCGGGCGACCCCGCTGGCGCTCCGCCAGAACAGGATGATCGTGCAGACGGAGAGTTTCGCGCAGTATGCCTATTTCACCAACAGCGAGCGGTCGTGGCCGAACGGGCTCCAAGTCTACTTCATCACCGGCGATATCATCGAGGGGCCGACGCACACCAACGGGCAGTTTTCCATGTACGGCCGGCCGGTGTTCCAGGGACCGGTCAGCAGCGTGAACCGCACCATCAACTTGTGGGGCGGGAATCAGGTGACCCAACCGGTGTTCGCGGAGCCGCCCAAATTGGGCGTGCCGCCGAAGAAATTCCCCACGAGCTATCCGACCTCGATCATTGAATCGGCCCAGAGCGGCGGGACGGTGCTGCGCGGGGACACCGCCGTCACGCTGCTGGCGAACGGGACGATGCGGGTGACCAACGCGCGGGCCGGTCTCCGGGACCGGGTGATGCCGCTGCCCGGCAACGGCGTCCTCTACGTGGACGGCGGGAATGTCGCCCTCCAGGGGACGCTGAAAGGCCAGTTGACGATTGGCTCCTCCGGCGACGTCCGTGTCGTGGATTCGGTGACGTACGCCGACAACCCCAAGATAAATCCGAAGTCCAAAGATCTGTTGGGGATCGTCGCGGGTCAGAACGTGACGGTGGCTAAAGAGGCGCCGGCCAACGTGAAGGTGGAGGCCTCGATCATGGCGCTGAACCGCTCCTTCGGCGTGGAGGGTTGGTGGGAGCGGCCGCCGAGAGGGACGCTGACGGTCAACGGCGGCATCATCCAGGCCAACCGCGGCATCGTCGGGAGTTTCAACGGCAACACCGGGACCAAGCTGTCCGGTTACACGAAGGATTATCACTATGACCCGCGGCTGCGGACGATGAGCCCGCCGTCGTTCCCGACGACCGGGGATTACAAAACACTCGTCTGGCAGGAGCAGACCTCATGAGCACCCGCGCGAAAGTCGCCCTCGGGCTCGTCGCCGGCATGGTGGTCGGCAGCGTGCTGATGTGGGGCAGCCGCACCACGCGGCCGGGGGGACCGGCCGGCGTGCCGGCGCTCCACGTGCCGGCGCCGGAGACATTGGGCATCGTCCTGCCACCGGAGCCGATCGGTCGGCCCCCGCGGCGGGAGGACATCGCGGGACCATCTGGGAACGTGAACCGGGGCTTGAATCCGCCCACAGAGGAGATCCAGCGCTTGAGTCAAGATGGCGCGGTCCTGTATTAGCGCCGTAAGGAGGCTATCATGAAGACGATTGCGCGATTCGTGGCGAGTGCCGCAGCGGTAGCGCTGATGCTCGCCATCTGTGTTTCTCAAGGGGTTGCGGCGGAGGACCCTAAAGGGCCGGAGTTTCAGGGCGAGACCTATTACGGAGGGGTTGGCGACCAGGGCCAAGGATCGCAGGGCGGGGTCGGCTTCGCCCTCGATGAGCGCGGGATATTCCTGGCCGGGGTGGATAAGAATCTCTTTGGGGGCCAGGCGTTGTTGGTCAAATACAGCCTTCCCCCTGGACCGTCACCGGTTTGGGCGGCCCGGTGGCCCAACCGGAGCGGATCCGGATATTTTAACGATGAGGTATTCGGCGGCGTGGCATGCACCGAGGAAGGGATCTACTGCGCCGGACGGAGCTGGTCGCAAACCACCGATAGCGGGGGGAGCAAGGAGCACAAAGGGGTGCTGGTCAAGTTCCCGCTGACCGGGCCGACCGGTCCTGAGGCCGGCGGGGCGCTCTGGGTGGGGCGGCCGCATTTCTTCCCGTATATGGGGAACGAATCGTTGCTGTGCGTGACCGCGACCCATGAGGCCGGGGTGCCTGTGCTGTACGCGGGCGGCTACGCCCAGTCGAACGGGACGAATAACACAGCGGTGCTGGGGAAGTGGACTACCCAGGGCCAGCTCCTCTGGAGCAAGGTCCTCGGCAGCACTGGTTGGTACATGTGGAGCCAGGCCGATGCCGTGATCGCGTTCAATGGCGCCATCTATGTCGCCGGCTATACGCATTACCACGGCAACAACTCGACGATCCGTCCGCACGCGGGGTTGTGGAAGGTGGATCCGTCGGGCGCCGTGCTGTGGTTCCGCCCCTCGGAGCAGCCCATCCGCCAGGACGCCCGGTTGTCCATCGGTCTGGCGGCGGACGATCGGTTCATCTACCTGGCGACCACCCGGGAGAAGGGGCCGTACGGCGGGTTCGATGCGTTGATCGTGAAATACGACGAGCAAGGGGCCGTAGTCTGGAGCAAGGAATGGGGGACCGCGCGAGATGATATGGGGTATGGCCTGACCGTCGTGGGCGACCGACTCTTCATGACGGGGGAAACTACCGGGTGGGTCGGCGGGGCCACCGACGCGTTTCTGCTGGAGGTGAATGCGGACACCGGCGAGGTCGTGTCCGCCGGGTACCACGGCGGGGCGGCGGATGATACCGCCCTGGACGTGCTGCCGGGCGACCAGGATCTCTATCTGGCCGGGGATTCGCGGAGCGTGGTCGGGGGAGGGAACAGCGCGGGGCAGGCCGACCTCATGCTCCTGCGCTACGCCCTGAACCGGCCGCCGCCGCTCCTCACCGTGGCGATCGACATCAAGCCCGGCAGCGAGGAGAACCCGATCAACCCGGCGGCCAAGGGCACGATCCCGGTCGCGATCCTCTCGACCGCGGCGCTCAATGCGCCGCTCGAGGTGGACCGGGCGACCGTGACGTTCGGCCGGACGGGGAACGAGAAGAGCCTGACGGCCGTCAAGTGCGCGCCGGAGGATGTCAACGGCGACGGGCTCCTCGATCTGCTCTGCCACGCCGACACCCTGACGGCGGCGTTCCAGCGCGGCGACACGCAGGGGCTCCTCAAAGGGAAAACGAAGGCGGGCCGCCTGTTCGTCGGCGCCGATCGCGTGACGATCGTGCCGCCGAAGGAGCAATCCAAGGAGAAGGCGCCGGCGCCCGAACCGCCGGCGGTGAAACCGCCGCCGAAACCGGCGCCGCGGCCCGTGGCCCCCCCGGCGGTGACCCCGCCGAGCGCCGTGCGGCACTCCTCCGCCCCGAAGACGGAGGCCGAGGCGTTGCAGCAGCTGCGGAAAGAGGGCGGCGTCGCGTATTGAACGCCGCGGCGGTGCGTATGCTGAACGCAACAGGGGCGATCGCCTCCTGAAGGGGATCGCCGCAACTACGGAAGGGGTGTGAGGGTCATGGGACCGAACGCGACATTCTCTCTTCGTGTAGGGATGATCGCCGTGGCGCTCTGGTTGGTGGCCCGGATGGGCGTGGCGGCGGAAGAGAAAAGCCCTGAGTTTCTGAGCGAGACCTATTATGGCGATGCGCGCCACCAAGGGGCAAACTTCAGCGAGCTGCGGATGATGGGGATGGCGGCGTCTGGGGATGCCCTGTACCTCTCCGCCCTAGAGCGGGCGGCGACCAACAACAATCAGGCGTTGGGGGTGAAGTACGCCCTGCCGCCGGCGACATCGCCGGTCTGGGCGTTTCGTTGGCCGAACGACCAGAATATTCAGGGCCACTACTCGCTCCCTGGCGCGGCGGTGACCGCGGAGGGGGTGTATTTCGTCGGGCAGGGGCGATCGAGCACCGTGAACCGCTATGGGGTGTGGGGCACGACCAGCACGCTGGTCAAGTACGCCTTGAACGGGCCGACCGGTCCCGCCATCGGCGGGTCCCAGTGGATCGCGCGGCCTGTCTTCTTCCCCGCGTACAACGGCAATGAGGGATTGTTGGATCTCATCGCCGTGCAAGAAGGAAGTGCGACGGTCCTCTATGCGGTGGGCCAGGCCGAGGCGGCCGAGGATAACGTGACGGCCGTGCTGGCCAAATTTGATCTGAACGGCACGCCCCTCTGGTCGAAAGCCCTGGGGGAGATCGGCCCGCATCGGATCAGTCATGCCCTCCATATCGTGGCGTTGGGGGGTCACCTCTATGTCGCGGGCACGGTCAATCCCAACACGCTGTCGGATTGGAGCAACTGGCGGGCGCATCTCAAGCCGGTCCTCTGGAAGGTGGATCCGGCGGGGAACGTCCTGTGGACGAAGACGGACTCTCGGTCGGTATGGTCGCGCTGGAACGGGGCCGTCGCCGGCACGGGGGAATTCCTCTACCTGGCGACAACGCTGTTACCCACCACTGGGGGGAGCGCGGACGTCCTGGTGTTGAAGTATGACACGCACGGGACCGTGGTGTGGAGCAAAGTGTGGGGGACGACCGCGGAGGATGTGGCGCGGGATATCACCGCCGCCGGCACCCGGCTGTACGTCGTCGGGGAAACCCGGGGATGGGTGGGAGGTGGTGAGCGCGATGTGTTCCTCACCGAACTGGACGCCACGACCGGTGAAGTGGTGTCGGCGCAGTACCGCGGCGGCAAATTCGATGAGCGGGCCTGCCGCGTGCTCGTGGCGGGGGGCGACCTGTACGTGCTCGGCGATTCGTACAGCCACACGAACTTTGCCAATTTGGATATCATGCTCCTGCGCTACGCCCTGAACCGGCCGCCGCCGCTCCTCACCGTGGCGATCGACATCAAGCCCGGCAGCGAGGAGAACCCGATCAACCCGGCGGCCAAGGGCACGATCCCGGTC
>JACQRF010000079.1 GCA_016206635.1 Candidatus Omnitrophota bacterium | reverse complement strand
GTCGTCAACTGCGCCCGCGGCGGCATCATTGACGAAGCTGCCCTGGCGCGCGCCATCAAAGGCGGCATCGTGGCCGGCGCGGCGCTCGACGTGTTCGTCGAGGAGCCGCCGCCGCCGACCCATGAGCTGCTGGCGCTCCCGCAGGTCGTGGTGACGCCGCACCTGGGCGCCTCGACGGAGGAGGCGCAATTGTCGGTGGCGGTGGACATCGCCGTCGCGGTGCGCGACGCCCTGCTCGGCCGCGGCATCCGCAACGCCGTGAACGTCCCGTCCATGGACCCCGAGCTGTTGAAGCTGCTGGAGCCGTCGCTCCGGCTGAGCGAGGCGCTGGGCGGCCTGCAGGCGCAGCTGACGGACGGGCACGTCCAGGAAGTGAAGATCCGGTACGTCGGCGACCTGGTGAAGCACGACCTGGCGGCCCTGACCATCGCCTTCCTCAAGGGGTTGCTGACCCCGTCGCTGCAGGAGACGGTCAACTACGTGAACGCCGCCCTGCTGGCGAAGGAGCGCGGCATCAAGGTGATCGAGTCAAAGTCCACGCAGTCGGAGGATTTCGCCAACTTGATCTCCACGGAGATCCGGACCGAGGCCGGCGTCAGCCGGGTGGACGGCTCGTGCGTGACCCGCCGGGACCCGCGCATCGTCCGGATCCAGGATTTCACGGTGGAGGCGATCCCGCACGGCCCTATGGTGATGATCCAGACCCAGGACACCCCGGGGTTCATTGGCAAGGTCGGCACGATCCTCGGCGCGCATCGGATCAATATCGCCCGCATGACGTTCGGGCGCACGCGGCCGGGCGGCGAGGCCCTCAACCTGTTCAATGTGGATCAACCGGTCCCGCCGGCGGTCGTGCAGGAGCTGAAGGCCGTGCCGCACGTCACCGCCGTCCGCGTGATCAAACTGTAGCGGGCGCCGTTGCGCGATGCCGAACGTCGTGGTGGTGGGCGCCCAGTGGGGTGATGAAGGCAAGGGGAAGATCATTGATCTCCTGGCCGGGGAGATGGACGTCGTGGTCCGCTTCCAGGGCGGCAACAACGCCGGCCATACCGTCGTGCTGGATACCGGCGAGGAGTTCGTCCTCCACCTCGTCCCGTCGGGCATCCTGCATCCCGGGAAACGGTGCGTGATCGGCAACGGCGTGGTGGTTGACCCCGCCGCCCTCATCGCGGAGATCGACGCGCTGGTCCAGCGCGGCGTCGCCGTGGACCAGCAGCTCCTGGTCAGCGAGCAGGCGCACCTGATCCTCCCCTACCACAAACAGCTCGACAAGCTGAAGGAACAGCGGGTGGGGGCCGGCAAGATCGGGACGACCGGCCGGGGGATCGGCCCATGCTACACCGACAAGGCGGCCCGCGTCGGGATCCGGTTCGCCGACCTGCTCGACGACGCCGTGTTCCGGCAGAAGCTGCGCTATAACGTGGAGGAGAAGAACGAGCTGTTCGCGAAGCTCTACCGGGCGCCGACGGTGTCGTTCGAGGCGATCGCTCGCGAGTATGCCGGCTATCGGGCGCGGATCGCCCGCTACGCCTGCAACGCGACCGTGGTCTTGAACCGGGCGCTGGAGGAAGGGCAGTCGTTGCTGTTCGAAGGGGCGCAGGGGACATGGCTCGACATTGACCACGGGACGTACCCGTACGTGACCTCCTCGAACGCGACGGCCGGCGGCGCCTGCACCGGCAGCGGGATCGGCCCGCGGCACATCGACCGCGTGCTCGGCGTCGCCAAGGCCTACACGACCCGCGTGGGGGAGGGGCCGTTCCCGACGGAGTTCCCGCCGGCGCTGATGCAGCAGATCCGCGCCAAGGGCAAGGAGTTCGGCGCCACGACCGGCCGCCCCCGGCGCTGCGGGTGGTTCGATGCGGTGCTCGTCCGCCAGGCGGTGCTCATCAACGGCATCGGCGAGCTCGCGGTCACGAAATTGGACGTGCTGGACGACAGCGCGACGGTGAAGATCTGCGTGGGGTATCGGCTGGACGGGCAGGCGCTCGCGGCGCCGCCCGGGACCGCGGAGGCGTGGGCGCGGTGCGAGCCGGTGTATGAAGAGCACCCGGGGTGGCAGGCCGACACCGCGTCGGCCACGACGCTGGACGAGCTGCCGCCGGCGGCCCGGCGCTACCTGGACCGCGTCGCCGAGCTGGTGAAGACCAGGATTTCGATCGTCTCGGTTGGGTCCAAGCGAGAACAGGCGTTTCGGTTGAGGTAGCCGATGAGGATTAAGGAAGGAGCCGTGACCATGACACAACGGAGAGGGTGGGTCGGGACCGCGGTCCTGGCCGTGGGCATTGCGGCGGCCGGCCTCGGCGCGGCCGCTCGGGCGGGATGGGCGGAGGAGGCGGCCGCACCCGCGTCGCCGGTTGACACGGCCGCGCTGAACGATGCGGCGCCGGCCGCCGCCCCCGGCGCGCCGGCGCCCGCGGCGCCGCAGGCGGAAACGGTCGTGCTGGATGAGGAGGTGCCGGCCGGCGCCACCACGACCGGCGCCTGGGTGTGGGAGTCGTCGGCCGTCAGCGGGACGAAGTCCCATGGGCATCCGGCCGCCGACGACCTGCAGCAGCATGCGGTGACATTGGCGCAACCGCTCGTGATGCCGAAGAACGGCGAGCTCGTCACCTCGGTTTGGTTGGACCCCGCGAATCCCCCGAAGGGCGTGATGCTGAAATTGACGCTCGCCAACGGCGAGGAAACGGGGGTGTACTGGGAGGGGGAGGAAGAGGTGTTTAACCCGGGGGAGGAGGAAGAGATTTGGTATTACGGCCTGTTGCCGGAGTTCGGTGTCTGGACGCCGTTGGCCGTGGCGGCCGAAGACCTCGGGATCGAGGAGGGCGCCATCAAGACGATCACGTTCGTGACGCATGGTGGCCGCGTGTTGTGGGATCGGACCGTGGCGCGCGAGATCACGGAACTTTCCCCCGGCCCCTCCCCTTGACACGGCTTTTCGGGCGATGCTAGAATGGCGCGGTTCGTCGCAGTCACCAACAACCAACAACGGAGTCCCCGTGGAGCGTAAATCGTTTGCGTGGGTGTGGGCGGGGGTCGGCGTGGTCGCCGTCCTCATCTTGGTCACGTCCGGGGTATGGCGCCAGTCCACGCCGTCGCTGAACGCCCCGCCGAACGCGACCCCTCCGATTATCGTCGAGCCGATCCAACCAACCGCCGCGGCGCAGTTGCCGGCCCTGTCCGCGGACCCGACCGCCGATGCGGCGGCCGGTCCGCGTGGGCAGGGGGCCGAGGAGTCTCCCTCGGCCACTTGGCCGAGGGAGACTCCTCGGCCCCC
>JACQRF010000068.1 GCA_016206635.1 Candidatus Omnitrophota bacterium | reverse complement strand
TCCCTCGGCCGATCGGCCGAGGGAGACCCCTCCGGCCCCGGCCTCGCCGGCCCCCAAACCCGCCCCGCGCGCCAAACTCAAGCGCCACGTCGGCAGCGGGATCGCCCACATCCATGCGACGTTCAACAACACGATCGTGACGATCACGGACAAGCAGGGGAACACGATCTGCTGGACCTCGACCGGCACCGTCGGGTTCAGCGGCTCCAAGCGGGCCACGCCGTTCGCCGCGCAAGTGGCGGCGGAGGAGGCGGCCAAACGAGCGCTGGCGGCCGGCGTGCGGGACGTGGAGGTGCAGATCAAAGGCCCGGGCTCGGGGCGGGAATCCGCCGTCCGGGCGCTCCAGGCGGCCGGGCTCGCCGTCACCCTTATTCGCGACGTCACCCCGATCCCGCATAACGGGTGCCGCCCCCCGAAACGGCGGAGGGTGTAGCGATGGCTCGGTACACCGGACCCGCCTGCCGGATCTGCCGGCGCCACGGCCTGAAACTATTCCTCAAGGGCACCAAGTGCACGACCGAGAAATGCCCATTCAACAAGCGCGGGTTCCCGCCGGGCCAGCACGGCAAGGCCCGCATCAAGATGTCGGACTATGGCTTGCGGTTGCGGGAGAAGCAGAAGGTCAAGAAAATCTACGGCGTGTTCGAGCGGCAATTCCGCCGGTATTTCGCCGTCGCGGCCAAAACCCGCGGCGTCACCGGTGAGAAGCTCCTCGAGCTGCTGGAGCGCCGGCTGGACAACACGGTGTTCCGGCTCGGCTTCGCGACGTCCCGGGCCCAGGCGCGGCAACTCGTGCGCCACGGCCATATCCACGTGAACGGGCGGCCGGTCACGCTCCCGTCGTTCACCGTCCGTCCCGGGCAGGCGATCCGGGTGGCCGGCACCCCGGAGCAGATCCAGCGGGTGCGCCAGACGCGGGAGCTGTTGCAAGACCGCGCCGTCCCGCCGTGGCTGACCCGGGCGGCGGACGAGCTCACGGCGACGGTGACGGCCGTCCCGGCCCGCGCCGACGTCCAGTTCCCGATCCAAGAACAGCTCATCGTGGAGTTGTACTCCAAGTAACACCCGGCATCCCCTCTCCCCTCCGGGGAAAGGGTCAGGGTGAGGGAAACCAGGCGAGGAGGTTTGCTGATGGGCATCGCATGGAAAGATTTTGAAATGCCGAAGACGGTGGAGTGCGACGAGGCGTCGTATACGCCCACCTACGGCAAGTTCATCGCCGAGCCGTTCGAGCGGGGCTACGGCACCACGATCGGCAACGCGCTCCGCCGCGTGCTGCTCTCCTCGCTGGAGGGGGCGGCGGTCACCTCCATCAAGTTCGACGGCGTCCTGCACGAATTCACCGCGGTGCCGGGGGTCGCGGAAGACGTGGCCGAGATCGTCTTCAACGTCAAGCAGCTCATCGTGCGCAGCCACACCCGCTCGCCGAAGACGCTGACGATCACCGCCAGCCGCAAGGGCGTGGTGACCGGCCAGCAGATCGCGACGGACGACACCGTGGAGATCCTCAATCCCAAGGCGCACATCGCCACCCTGACCAAGGATGCCCCGTTCCGGGCGGAGCTGGAGATCGGCATCGGCCGCGGCTACGTCCCGGCCGAGCGGAATAAAAAGGACGGCCAGCCGATCGGCCTGATCCCGGTGGACTCGATCTTCACGCCGGTGGTCAAGGTGGATTTCCACGTCGAGAACACCCGCGTCGGGCAGATGACCGACTATGACCGGCTGATCCTGGAGGTGTGGACCAACGGGTCGGTCGGCCCGAAAGACGCGTTGCTGTACGCCGGGCACATCCTCCAGAAACACCTGGACGTGTTCACGAGCTTCGGCGAGTTGCCGGCGGAGGAGCAGGCCGATGACGGGGCGCTCTCGCCGGACTTGATCGAGAAGCTGCGGATGCCGGTCAGCGAGCTGGAGCTGTCGGTGCGCAGCGCCAACTGTCTGCGCGAGGCCAAGATCAAGACGATCGGCGACCTCGTCCAGAAGGGCGACGCGGAGATGCTCAAGTACCGGAACTTCGGGAAGAAATCGCTGGCGGAGATCTCCACCATCCTGTCGGCGATGGGGCTCTCCCTCGGCATGCGGTTCGACGCCTCGGTCCTGAACGAGGGGGCATAAGTCCATGCGGCATGCGGTCAGGTCCCGCCGGTTCGGGCGCTCGCGCAGCGAGCGGGCCGCCTTGGTCCGATCGCTGGCCCAGGCCCTGTTCCGCCATGAGCGGATCCAGACGACGCTGCCGAAAGCCAAGGAGGCGCAACGGGCCGCCGAGCATCTCGTGACCCAGGCGAAGGCCGGGACCCTGGCCTCGCGCCGTCGCGTCGAGGCGTGGCTGCAGGACCGCGACATCACGAAAACGTTGTTCGCCGAGATCGCCCCGCGATTCGTCCAACGGCACGGCGGGTACACGCGGATCGTCCACGCCGGGATCCGCCACGGCGACGGCGCGCCGATGGCGATCTTGGAGCTCGTCGAGCGCAAGCCGGAGCCCGTGAAATCGCCTGCCACCGCCACAGGGGCCAAGAAAGGCCGTCAGGGACTGTCCCCGAGGGGCAAGGGCCAGGGACTGTCCCCGAGGGATTCCGAAGTGCCTCCGACGACTCACCCCCCGACGCCAGGGATGCCCCCACGAGAGAAACGGCGCACTCCCGAGGGGACTGTCCCTTCTGGGAAACCACCCCAGGATGACTGGAAGGCCAAGAAGCCCGGCTTCCTCAGCGGCCTGCGCAAGTTCTTCAAGAAAGGCCCGAAAGACCAGCGCGGGGAGTAGCGCCCATGCCATTGAGCCCCCGCATCACCGCCGTCGCCCCCTCCTCCACGCTGGCGATCACCGCGAAGGCCAAAGCCCTGAAGGCCCAGGGCGTGGACGTCGTGAATCTCGCCGGCGGCGAGCCGGATTTCGAGACCCCGGTCCATATCAAAGCGGCGGCCGTCGCCGCGATCCAGGAAGGCTTCACGAAGTACACCCCGACCGCCGGGATTCCCGACCTCCGCGCCGCCGTCGCCGCGTCCCTGACCGCCGACCTCGGCGTCCCCTACCAGCCGTCCGAGGTCGTCGTCACGAACGGGGCGAAGCAGGCCCTCTACAACGCCCTGCAGGTGCTCTGCCAGCCGGGGGACGAAGTGTTGATCCCGTCGCCCTACTGGGTGAGCTACCCGGAGATGGTGACGCTGGCGGGGGCGACGCCGGTGTTCGTCGCGACCACGCCGGCCGACCGCTTCCGCCTCTCGGTCGAAGCGGTCGAGCGGGCCGTCACGGCCAAGACCCGCGTCCTCCTGCTCAACAGCCCTTCCAATCCGACCGGCAGCATCCTGCCGAAGGCCTCGCTCCTGCCGCTGGCCGATCTGGTCGAGCGCCGCGGGCTGTTCGTCATCAGTGATGAAATCTATGACCGGCTCAGCTACGATGAGCCGCACACCTCAATCGTCTCCTGCGGACCCTCCTTGCGCGCGCAAACGCTCGTGGTCAACGGCGTCTCCAAGGCGTACGCGATGACCGGCTGGCGCATCGGCTATGCCGCTGGCCCCCAACCGGTGATTGATGCGATGATCCGGCTCCAAGATCACTCGACCTCGAACTCCTCCTCAGTCAGCCAGCGCGCGGCGCTGGCGGCGCTGACCGGCGACCAGGCGCCGGTGGCCGCCATGGCCGCCGAGTTCACGGCGCGCCGCGATCTGCTGGTGGCGGCGCTGCGGACCGTGCCCGGCCTCTCGTGCGTGCCCCCGCAGGGGGCGTTCTACGCCTTCTGCGACATCTCGGCCTCCGGCCTCGCCTCGACGGTGTTCGCCGAGCGCCTGTTGACCGAGCGCCACGTCGCGGTGATCCCCGGCGCCGGCTTCGGCTGGGACACCCACATCCGCCTCAGCTTCTGCGCCAGCCGCGCCGCCCTCGACGAGGGCGTCCGGCGCCTGCGCGCCTTCCTCGAAGCCCTCTAGCCCCGGCTCGCGTCACCCGTGGCCGCGCCCTCGCTAGGCCTCATGGGCAGAGCGCGAGGCGATACCAGGGATTGTCCCTGGCCGTATCGCCGACGCAGCCGGACCTTACAGCGGTGCCGTTAATAAAAATTTAGCTCTAAAATGTTGAGTGACAATTCCTCCGTCTGCCGCTAGACTATCTCCACACCTTCAAAGAGGACTCCCCCTGATGACCCGACGGCTTGCGACATGGCTTACCTTGCTCACGCTCGTGGCGGGACCCCCCGCCTTTGCTGCTCCCACTCACACCGCCCTCCGCGAAGGACAGCCCGGAGAGGCCCGCAAGACGAAGCCGGCCGACGCGACGACCGGCCTCGAGGAGCCCGACACCATCTTGGCCCAGCTCCACACCTCCCTGACACCCCCCGTGGCGCCGACGGCGGCCGGCCTCGAGGAGGGCCCGGCGGCGATTCGTGCGCTGATCGAACTGGTTTTCCCCAATGGCCGGTTTGCGGAAATGGGCGATCGGATCAAGGGCCCCTACCGGTTGCAGATGGCCTTCACCAATGTGGAGGGCCCCACCGGGAGTCCGCGGCGCATCCATGGGTGGGTGGAACTGACCAAATCTCGTCAGCCCTTCACGGAGGCCGAGATCGCCGCCGCCCAGCAATGGCAGTTTGGTGAGACCTACAGCGTATTGCAGCCCGACGCGGCGCACACGACCCTCCGCGCCGACCTGGGCGAGTTGTTGTATGAGACCTTCCGCGCGCTCCCGGCAATCAGGCCGAGCTCCCCCGCGGCGCTCCTTCCTCGGACCCAGCCGCTAATCGTGACCTGGATGGGCGTCCTAGAATTCTCGCAGACGTACCGAACATGGCTGGACGCAGCGTTGGAACCGCTCAAGGCGCGGCTGAGCCCGGCCTCCTTCCCAGACGACCCCACGAAACGCTTCCAGGAGGTCGGGATCGTAGACATCACCGAGCCATCGACCCGGATGATCCACTTGTACATCGGCGGAGCCCCCGCGCTCGATGACGCGGTGAGAGAGGTCGTCCAACCCGCTTTGCAACAGCTCGGTTTTGACGTCGCCATTGCGCCGCTCCCAGAGTTGGCCCCTGTGGAGTTTCCGGGGGTAGCGTTGGTCCAGGGGGGCAACAGTGGCCTCCGGGGGAGGATGGCCGTGATAGGACTCCCGGTCGGCCTGGCCGCGGCGCGGCAGTTCATTCTTGACGGTGAACTCTCCCCGGACCGGATTGTGGCCGCGGCCTATGAGGCGCGATTCGCCACGGATCTCTCGTTACGCCCCGTGGTCGTGACGATCCAGGCCGGCGACCGCATCCTCACCACCATCTGGGTGTAACCCCAAGAAAAAGCACGTCGGGTACCGGTTCTGGAAGGGTCAGGTTTGGCCAATGCTCGCTGACCGGTCGTGCGCGGCGTTTGCGAGGGCGTCGGCCAATATGGTATGCTTACGCTATGAGACTCGACGTGATTCTCGAAAAAGACGAAGACGGATTCTATGTCGCTTCCTGTCCGGCGGTGAAGGGGTGTCATTCGCAGGGCCGGACCAAGCGGGAGGCGCTCGCCAACATCCGCGAAGCAATCGTCGGCTGCCTTGAAGTCTTGAACGCGCAAGCCAAGCGCCAAGGCCGCCGCCACCACGCTCAGCTCGCCGCCGTCGCCGTCTAACCCGTCGTGAGTCGGCTGCCGATCGTCTCCGGGCGGGCGGCAGCCAAGGCCTTCCAGCGCGCCGGGTGGGCGTTGGTGCGCTGGCGCGGCAGCCATATGATCCTCACCAAGGCGGGCGAAGAAGCGACCCTGTCAATCCCCGATCATCACGAGCTCGGGCGAGGTCTCTTGCGGGCATTGGTCCGCGATGCCGGCATGACCGTCGAGGAATTTAACGGGCTGTTGCCCTCATAAAGGACCACGGGTTCAATAACGAAGTGCAACACTTGATGGGAGTGACCCGACCAATGCCGGGATCGCCCGCGTGGAGTTCACGGTTCCCGTGGCCCGTTGGGACGTGGTGGTCCAGACGTTCGAGACGGCGGAGGCCTTCTTCCTGTGGTACCTGCAGGCGCTGGGCCACCC
>JACQRF010000072.1 GCA_016206635.1 Candidatus Omnitrophota bacterium | reverse complement strand
GGCGCGCGCCAGGGCCGCTTCGTCAATGATGCCGCCGCGGGCGCAGTTGACGACGCGGACGCCTTTCTTCATGAGGGCGAACTGCGCATCGCTGATCAGGTGCCGCGTCTCGTCGGTCAGCGGCGTATGGACCGTGAGATAATCGGCGCGCGTCAACAAGGCCGCCAGGTCAACCGGCTCCACCTCCAGCTCGCGGATCCGGTCGGGCGAGAGGAATGGGTCGCATGCGATCACCTGCATGCCGAAGGCGGCGGCGCGCGTGGCGACCTCCCGCCCGATGCGCCCCAATCCCACGACGCCGAGGGTCTTTCGGTACAGCTCCACGCCTTGATACTTGGTCCGGTCCCACTTGCCGCCCTTGAGCGAGGCGCACGCCTGCGGCACGTTGCGGGCGACGCTGAGCAGGAGCGTGAAGGCGTGCTCCGCGGTGGCGATCGTGTTCCCGCCGGCGGCGTTCATCACGATGACGCCGCGCTTGGAGGCGGCCTCGACGTCAACATTGTCCAAGCCGGCCCCGGCGCGGCCGACCACCTTGAGCCGCGAGGCCGCCTCGAGCACCTCGCGCGTCACCTGCGTGCCGCTGCGGACGACGAGGGCGTCGTAGTCGGCGATGATCTTCCGGAGCTCCGCCGGCGGGAGCTTGAGCTTCACATCCACGCGGATGGCGTGGTCTTCCTGCAGCAGCTTGACGCCCGCCTCCGCGAGCGGATCGCTGACCAGGACGCGAAAAGACTTGTCGCTCACGGGATGGGCCTCCATCACACGAGGACCTCCGCCAACGCCTTGCTCCCCGCCCCGGTCGGGAACGTCCAGCCGAGGTCTCCCAGCACCCGCTCGAGCGCCGCGATGGCGGCCCGGATATCATCCGGCTGGATGTGGCCCATCGAGGCGATGCGGAAAATCTTGCCGGCCAGCTCCGACTGCCCGCCGGCGATCGTGATGCCGTGCTGGTCGCGCATCGCCTTGACCAGTTTCTTGCCGTCCACGCCGGGCGGCACGGCGACGGCCGTGACGGCGCGCGAGCAACACGACGGCTCGGCGTACAACGCCAACCCCATCGCCTGGGCGGCATGGCGAATCGCCTCGGCGTTCTTCCGGTGCCGTTCGAGGATCTGGTCCAGCCCTTCCTGGCGGATGACGCGCAAGGCCGCCGCCAGCGCGACGATCAGCGTGATGGCCGGCGTGAACGGCGTGTCCTGCTCCTTGTCCCAGACCTTCTTGGCCAACGGGAGGCTCAAGTAGTAGCGCGGCGACGTGGACCGCTCGATCAGCCCCCAAGCCTTCGGGGAGGCGGTGATGAACGCCAGGCCGGGCGGGAGCATCAGCGCCTTTTGCGAGCCGGCCACGACGACGTCCACCCCCCACGCCTCGGTCTCCAGCGGCTCGGCGCCGAGGCCGCTGATCGCGTCCACGACGAGGACCGCCGGCGTCGCCTGGACCACCTGGGCGTAGCCGCGGATATCCTCGACCACGCCGGTCGAGGTCTCGCAGAGGGTGGCGAACACCCCCTTCACCGATGGGTGGTCACGCAACGCCTGCTGCACCTGCGCCGGCGACGGGACCCGCCCCCACGGGGCGTCCAGCGGGATCACGCGCACACCGTACGCGGCGCACAGCTCGCCCCACCGCTCGCCGAATTTCCCGGCCCGCAGCACGAGGGCGTCATCGCCGCGGGAGCAGAGGTTGGCGACGGCCGCCTCCATCGCGGCGGTCCCGGAGCCGGCCAGGAGATAGACCGGCCACGACGTGCGGAACACCCCCTTCAAACCGTCCGCGACCTCCTGCAGGACGGCCTGGAACTGCGGGGTGCGGTGGTGGATGATCGGCTGGCCGAGCGCCGCCAGCACCTCCGGGGGCAGCGGCGTGGGGCCGGGCGTCAGCAGGCGGGGCGGCGACGCCGTCACAGCGTTTTCCCCGGGATGACCTCGTCAACGATCCCGTACGCCTTGGCCTCATCGGCCGACATGAAGTAGTCGCGGTCGCTGTCTTTGACGACCTTGTCCAGCGGCTGCCCGGTATGCGAGGCGATGATCTCGTTGAGCCGGTCTTTGAGCCGCAGGATCTCGCGGGCCTGGATCGAGATATCGGTGGCCGCCCCCTGCACCCCGCCCCACGGCTGGTGAATCATGATCCGTGCGTGCGGGAGGGCAAACCGCTTGCCTTTCGCGCCGGCGGCCAGGAGCACCGCCCCCATCGAGGTGGCCTGCCCCATGCAGTAGGTGGCGACGGCCGGCTTGACGAATCGTATCGTGTCGTAGATGGCCAAGCCCGCCGTCACCGACCCGCCGGGCGTGTTGATGTACACGCTGATGTCCTTCTGCGGGTCTTCCATTTGCAGGAAGAGGATCTGGGCGATGACGAGATTCGCGATGAGATCGTCAATCGGCATGCCGATGAAGACGATACGATCCTTGAGCAACCGCGAATAGATATCGTACGCCCGCTCCCCGCGGCCGCTCTGCTCGACGACGATCGGGACCAATTGCGCCTGTGTCATAGGGACGACTCCTTCTCGGTAATCTCCGCCTGCGCCAGAATCCACTCCAAGACCTTCGCGCGGGTGATGTCCCACGCCAGCTCGCTCACCAACCGCTCGCGCTGCAGCTCGGCGCGCACCGCCGCCGGCGTCCGCTGCGAGCGGGCGGCGAGCGCCGCGATCCGGGCCTCGATCTCGGCCTCGGTCGCCATCAAGCCGTGCGTCTTCGCCAACTGCCGCAAGAGGAAGAACGCCTTGACCTGCCGCAGGGCCCCCTGCTGGGCCTGGTCGGTCAGCAGCGCCGTGCGCTGCGTCACCTCACCCGGAGCGGTCCCTTGGGTCAGGAGCCGCCACTGGGCTTCCCGCAGCAACCGCTGGCCCTGCGACTGCACCAGGGATGGCGGCACCTCGAATGTCGTCTGCTCGAGCAGGCGCTGGATCGCCTGCTCCTCGACGGCGCGCTGGGCCTGCGCCGTCAGCTCGCGCGTCAGGTCCTCCCGCACTCGCGCCCGCAGCGCCTCCAGCGTCTCGACGCCGACCAGCGCGGCGAACGCGTCATCCAGCGGGGGCACCCGCTTGACCTTCTCCGCCTGGCCGGCGACCGGCTCCAGCGTCGCGTGCCGCTCCTGCAGCGCCGTGAGCACGGACTCGACCTGCGCGTCCGTGACGGCCACCGCCGGCCGCGTGAGCTTCAGGCCGCGCGCGGGGCGCAGCGGGATCTCCGGCATGATCTCGCACCGCGCCGTGAACGCCATCGGGCGGCCATCGTTCAGCGACACCGCCGTCACCTCGGGATCACCCAGCAGGTCCAGTTTCGACTGGGCCAGCGCCTGGGGCAAATACTCGCCGATCACCCGGCGGATCGTTTCCTCGCGGGCCTGGTCGCCGTAGTGGCGGATCACCAGATCGCGCGGGGCATGCCCGACGCGGAAGCCGGGGACGCGGGCCGCGCGGGCCAGGTCACGGACGGCCTGCTCGCGCGCCGCGGCGACGGCCTCGGCCGCCACCTCGACGGTCAGCGATTTCTGGCACACGCCGGTATTGGCGACGGCGATCTTCATGCCCATGGGGTATCGCTCAGGCCCCCTCGGCCCTCACAGTTGGAAGGCCGGGCCCAAATAGATGGCCCGGGCCTTCGGGTCTTCGATCAACTCCTGCGCGCTGCCGGTGATCAGCACGCGCCCTTCCGCCATGAGATAGGCGCGGTCGGTGATCGCCAGCGTCTCGCGCACGTTATGGTCCGTCAAGAGAACGCCCAGCCCGCGGGCCCGCAACCCCCGGATGATCTCCTGGCAATCGGCCACGGCGATCGGGTCAATGCCGCTGAACGGCTCGTCCAGCAGGATGAACTGCGGCTCCGTCACCAATGCCCGGGTGATCTCCAACCGCCGGCGTTCCCCGCCCGACAACGTGTCGGCCCGGGCCTTCGCCAGGTGGGCGATCCCCAGCTCCGCCAGCAGCGTGCCCAAGCGCTGGAACTGCTCCCGCCGAGGAAGCCCCAAGGTCTCCAAAATAGCCAGGATATTTTGCTCGACCGTCAGCCGGCGGAAGATCGACGGCTCCTGCGCTAGATATCCGATGCCGGCGCGGGCCCGCCGGTACATCGGCATCCGGGTGATCTCATCCCCATCGAACAGGATCCGGCCCGACTCCGGCGGGATCAGCCCGACGACCATATAGAACGTCGTGGTCTTCCCCGCGCCGTTGGGGCCCAGCAACCCGACGATCTCCCCGCGACGGACGGTGATCTCGACCCCATCTACGACGCGGCGCCCATGGTAACTCTTCCGGAGGGCCTGCGTCTCAAGGAGCTGTTCGGCCATCCATCCGTCCTGGCGAGGGCATCGGCTGGCGCTCGGGACCATACGTGACGCTGGGATGCCCGATCAGCACGAGGGTGCCGCTGCGCGTCTCATAGCGCGCCCGACGCGCCCGCGCCACCTGATTCGGGCGATGGATGCTCACGTGCCCCCAGCATTGCACCTGCGTGATCCGCTGGCTCGTCGGATCGAGCCGCACGTCCATGCGGTCGGCCCACACATCGCCCCGAGGATCCTGCACGCGGACCTCCCGCCAAAACCGGGCCCGGTGGCGCTCATAATCAACCTCCAAGGGGCCCCGGCAGGTGATCGTGGTGGACGGGGACACGTCCACCCGCACCTGCTCGTGGAACCGCACGTTCTTGAACTGCGGCGTGCCCGTCGCCCCGAGGCCCCGCACCGTCAGCCCACCGCGTTGGACCGTGGTCCACTCCGGCGTGGACGCCACCTGCCGGTCGGCATCCCAGAGCATGGAGGGGGCCGTCACCGTCGTGCCGTCGGACGTCACCGCCTTGACATCGCCCTGGAGCTGCACGTGCTGGCGCTCCCGATCAAAGGTCCCTTCGTTCGCGGTCACGGTCACGTGCCCCTTCTCGCCAAACGTGGTGGCGATGACATCCGTCAAGTGGATCGTCGCGCCCGCCATATCCGCGGTCGTCCCGAGCACCTCCCAGCGCTTGCGCCCATCGTCGGCATAGCTGGCCAGATTGAACGCTTGGATGGCGTCGCTGGGCGCCGGGCCGGCCGGCGGGTCGTCGGCCGGCGGCGCCACCGGGCGGCCGCACCCGGCGACCCCGACGATCAGCAGGAGCGCGATGGCATGGATCACCCGGGGATGCATGGAGGCAAGGGCCTTATTGTAACAGGGGGTCGCGCCGTGTCAAGGTGAGACGGTCAGCACCGCCTCCCGCGACTCGCCACGCAGCACGACGGTCTCCGGCGTGATCACGAGCGCCGTATACCCGTTGACCATGTCGCCGGGCCCGAGCTCCGTCCCGTTGATCAAACAGGTCGGGTGGCGCGAATCCCACACGATGCCATTCAGGGTAAGGCCCTCCACGCCGCCGGTGGGAACGTACCGGGGATCGAACGGATCGCGAGCCCACGCCGCCGGAGTGTCCGAGGAGTCGCGCGCCAGGGGCGCCGGGCCGGCCGGCGGCGGCGGGACCCCCCCTTTCGGCGAGGCCCCCGGCGTCCACAGATAGGTCTCCAGCACGAACCGCGCCTTCAGCCGTTGGCGGGGGTCGACCGCCGGGGTCTCCGATGGCGGGGCCGGCGTGATGGCACAGCTCCTGACCCCGATCGCCGGGTCGTCGAAGGCGGCGAGGCGATCCAGGACCTCCGCCACCCCGCGATAGGGCGCCTCCAGCGTGCCCACGAGGGAGAGCACCTCATAACAGCCGTCAAACCCGGGCCATGGCGCCGCCGGCTTGACCGGCGTCGTCGTCGGGAGCCAGGTCACGGTCACCCCGGCCTGCTCCGCCAGCGCAGCCACCCGGCTGCGGATCAACGGGATCTGGTCGCTTGTCACGAAGACCCGGCCGGCCTGCTGCGCCTGAGCCGCCAGCTGATCGCGCGCCTCCGGCGGCGGGGCCTCGCGCGTCTGCCGGTCGGCCGCCACCACCTGCTGGCGCAGTTCCCGCCAGCGGGCGTGGCGCTGCGCCGCCTGTCGCCACGCCATCGTCATGCTAAAGAAGATCGCGGCGACCAAGGCCACGACGATGCCCATCCCGAGGAACAACGACGTCTCTCGAGGGTGCGCGTCCGTCACTGCAGCTCTCCGATCAGATCAACCCGGACGACCGCCGGGTCATCGGGGGTCCTGGGGGCGACGGCGATCGTCACCGCGCGGAACACGCCGTGCCGCTTGAGCGCGGCGGCCACGGTCGCCAGGTACGCCTGGGGATCGGCGGGCGGGACCCTCAGCACGCCGTGGAGCGTCATGCGGGCGCCGTCGATCGCCACCGTGTGCAACACCATCGTCGGGGGCAGCAGGGCCGCCAACCGCTGGAATACCGGCCCCCACGCGATCGCCGACGCCCGGAGGGTCTCGGCAAACCGCTGCTGCGCCGCCACGGTCGCGCCCAACTCCCTGGCCTGGGCCGCCTCGACCACCGCCGGCCGCAACCGGGCGAGGGTCGCTTCATCCCGCTGGATCCGGCGGTCGTACAGGACGATTTGGATCCGCAGCAGGAGATAGATCAGGAGGAGGCCGCCGGCCGCCACGGGGACCCCGCGGCGGCTCCACCCCCGCAACCATGGCGCGGTCATCGGCGCAAAAACTCCTGGACCAGCGGGGCCCAGCGGCCCTGGGCCTTCAGGATCTGGCCGATCGCCTCCCGCACCGCGCCGCGGCCGCCGGGGCGGCGCGTGACGTAATGGGCCTCGCGCTTGACCTCCGGAACCGCGTTGGCCGTGGCGATCGCCAAGCCGACGCGGGTCAGCACGGGCAGATCCAAGAGGTCGTCGCCGAGAAAACAGATCGCCGCATCCGGCAGGCCGCAGCGCCGGCGCAGGCGCTCGTACGCCTTCCGCTTGTCCCGCGCGTATTGCGCCACCCAGCGGATCCGCAGCTGCCGGGCGCGGCGGGCGACGATCTGGCTGCGCTCCGCCGTGATGATGGCCGACGCGCGCCCCGCCTTGGCCCACAACACCAGGCCGAAGCCGTCGTGGACATCAAAATGCTTGGCGTGCCCGTTGCGATCGTCCAGGATGATCCGCCCGTCGGTCAGCACCCCGTCCACATCAAGCGCCAGCAGCCGGATCTTCCGGGCCCGGTCCACGAAGTCGCGGGTCATGCGAGCCCCGCCTTCAGCAGGTCCTGGACATCCAGGAGCCCCACCGGCCGCTGCGCGGCGTCCACCACCGGGACTTCATCGATCCGGTAGGCGCGCAACATCTTGAGCGCCTCGACGGCCAGCAACGACGGCGCCACCGCCTTGGGACGCTTCGTCATCACGGCGCGGACCGGGCGGCGCAGCACATGAGGGTCGCGCGCCAGGTGCCGCCGCAGATCGCCGTCGGTGAACAGGCCAATCAGCCGGCCGCGCCCATCCACGACCGTGGCCGAGCCGGCGCGCGCCGCGGTGATGGCGAGCAAGACGCGCTGGACCGGCGCCGACGGCCGGACGATCGGGTTGGCCGGGCCGGTGCGCATCAGGTCTTTGACGGTCAGCGACAGGCGCCGACCCAAACTGCCGCCGGGATGGAGCCGCGCGAAATCTTCCGCCCGGAATCCTTTCGCCTCGGCCAGCGTCACCGCCAGCGCGTCGCCGAGGGCCAGCATCGCCGTCGTCGAGGCGGTCGGCACGAGCCCGCCGGGGCCGGCTTCCTCCTCCACGCCGGTATCCAGCACGACATCGGCGCGGCGGGCGAGCCGCGAGCGGGGGTTGCCGGTCATGACCAAGAGGGTGGCGCCGATCCGCTCCAGGATTGCCGCGAAATGGACCACCTCCTCCGTCTCACCGGATTGGGAGAGGGCGAGGACCACATCCTGCGCGGTCACCCGGCCGAGGTCCCCGTGGGCCGCCTCCGCCGGATGCAGCCACAGCGACGGGACGCCGAGCGAGGCGAGGGTGGCGGAGATCTTCTGGGCGATCAACCCCGGCTTACCCATGCCGGTGACGACGACGCGGCCTTGGCACGCCTGGAGGAGCTGGACCCCCTGGACGAACCGGCGGTCGAGGCGTCGGCGCAGGCGCTCGAGGGCGCGCGCCTCCATCCGCAAGACGCGGCGGCCCTGGCGGACGAAGCCGTTCGTGGCCATCGGCACAGAATACCACACCGACTTGTTTACAACCAATAGCGGCCGTGCCTTGCCTTCCTAACGCACCAACGCCTGGCGCCACCCGTAATTGGTGATGGTCCGGGACAACGGGAACGTCTCGGACGACGCGGAAATGATACCGGCGGTGCCGACCGAGGACCCCAGGGTGTCTGTGAGGCGCCGTAGGGACGCTGCATGCTTCGGAACGATCGTCATCGCGCTCTTGATCTCAAAAAGATGGAGCTGCTGATTCAACTCGATCACCAGGTCAACCTCCAGACCATCCCGCGTCCGGAGATAGTATATGGAGGGCATCTGGCCGGCGTGCAGGAACCGTTTCAGCATCTCCGTCACCACCAGCGTTTCGAAGAGCGGACCAAAACTCGGGCCGTTCTGCAACGCCTCGGCATCATGGAGGCCGAGCAGGTACGACGCCAGCCCGGTATCCGTCAGATAGAGCTTGGGACGTTTGACCAGCCGTTTGCCAATATTCTTGTAGTAGGGGTAGAGCAGGTAGATCTGGTAGCTGGCTTCCAGGATGGACAGCCATCGCTTGGCGGTTGTCACGCTCACGCCGATCTCGTTGGCGAACGCCGTCAAATCCAAGAGTTGTCCCGTGCGCGCCGCGCAGAGCCGCAGGAACCGCTCGAACTGGCTGAGGTCGCCGATCTGGGCGAGGTTTCTCAGATCGCGCTCCAGGTAGGTGGCGATGTACGACCCGCACCAGAGCTGGCGGTCCACCGACCGCTTGGAAGCGATCTCCGGGTAGCTGCCCCGCAGGAGGACGTCGCTGAGCGACAGCCGAACCGGCGGGAGGGTGGGCCGGCCCAGCTCGCGAAGCCATTCCGCCACCCCCTGCGTCTCCTCGCCGCGCCCTGTCCGCTCCATGAGTGAGAACGGCAACAGGGAGAGGACCGCCGCCCGCCCCGCCAACGACTGGCTGACCCCTTGCATCACCACAAAGTTCTGCGACCCGGTGAACAACCACCGGCCGGGCGTCCGGCGTTGATCAATCCGGGTCTTGACATAGGAGAGGAGGTCCGGCGCGTATTGGATCTTATCAATGATGACCGGCGGAGGATGGGCCTCCAGGAACGCGAGGGGATCGTCCTTTGCCCGGCGCCGAACGTCCATATCCTCCAAGCTGACGAACCGATGGGTCTTCGAGTACAACGCCTTCAGGAGGGTCGTCTTGCCCGATTGGCGCGGGCCGGTGACGACGACCGCCGGGAACGATCTCAGCGCCCGCCGGAGGGCATGAGCCAGCATGCGGGGTTTCATAGCAAATACAGTAACACTGCAAATTTAATATGTAAAGTTAAATTTGCAGTGTTGAATTCACGGCCAGCTACAGCCAGTAACGGCGGGCGGGAGCGACAGCTAACGAATTGGGTTCTCGTCCAGGGGGCTGGACTTCCTCGGCCTATCTCGACGCCTTGCCGGAGTTGAAGTTGAGAAGTCTTTTCCACATGATCGTGCCGTCGGGTCTGCAATATTCCTTGCCGAACTCAATGGTGAATTTGTTGATGACCTTGCCGTACTCCTCCAGAAAATCGACGGTTCTCTGCCTGGCCACTTGCCCCATGGGTTCAATGATCTTGAGATAGAGAGCGGGATCGCCGGAGAGAAATTCCCAGAACCGCTGCCCGCAATATTTGAAGCGCGCACCCTTATCTGGATGGTCATCCTTACCATAGCAACAACCCTCAACCGCCACGATAGTTTTCACCGCCTTGTTGGTTCGGAGAGTCATGGCGGCCCGACGGAAATTATCCTCCAGCCGTTTTACCTGTTGGCTGTTTCCCCAGTTCGGTCCCGATTTGATCGAGACGAGATAGCAGGCGCCATCCCGCGCGAACTCAAGATCAATGCCGGGGGACGAACTCTTGCGGCCTCCACACGCGGCCTGCGAAACGAAACGTGCCACCTCTTCCAACAAATCTCCGAAAGCGGTTTCCTCCTGCGAGGAGAGGTGTGCGTCTACCACAGATTTCACCAGATCCTGAGCGGTCTCGAGCGCCTTGGCTTTGAACAAATAGGGGTTCTTTTTGCGTAACACGTCATCGAGCCGAAGCCCCACAAGTTTCTTGAAGCGCCAGTCGTGGAATTCCTCGACCTTCTCTGCCACAAAACGAAGTAGTGGTCGTCTCCGAAATTGACGCATCAAATTTTCTGGGGCTGGAGGGTGAGTGTGGCATGGCGATGGGGGTCCGTCGGCAATTGGGTGCGCGCAATGTTGATCCGGTCTTCGGCCAGCTTCCGGTAGGTTGGATTGATCTCGATCCCAACGAAATGACGGCCGTTCCTGACGCAAGCCACCGCGGTGGTGCCAGAACCCATGAAAGGATCGAGCACGACATCGCCGGATTTGGTGAACAACTTGAGGAACCACTCGGGCAACGCCACCGGGAACGTCGCGCTGTGGCCGCGGTTCGCGCACTCGGTTGCCATGTGAAGGACGTTGGTCGGATACGCCTTCTCGCGCCCCAACCAATTGGCAATCCGCTTGCCGAACCCGCTTTGCACACGGGAATTGTCTCGGCGCTGGTCGGTGTCGCTCAAGTTGCGCAACCGGCTAACCCGCCAATCACCCATCGGAACCATGACGGCGTCCTGGAACATTCGGAATTCTTTCTGCAAGGAGAAATGGAGGCAACGCTCCCACGCATCTCGGAACCGGTTGGGCCAGTACCCTGGATAGCAATTTTTCTTGTGCCAGATATATTCTTCCACCCACCGCCACCCTTGAGCCCGCATGCGGAGGATCAGGTCAAGGACGTAGGTGTGGCGCTCGCCATTTACGACCCGCTCCTTGATATTCAGCACGAACGATCCTCTGGGTTTGAGGACGCGCTTGAGTTGCTGGGTGATTGGGAGAAACCACGCGACGTACCGCTCCGGGGGGACCCCCTCGTACGTCCCACGACGATTATCCGCGTAGGGGGGTGAGGTGACGATGAAATCCACAGACGCCGCGGGCAGCTGACTCAACACGTGCAGACAATCGCCTTGGAGAATCCGGTTGAGGAATTTGTTGTCGTCCCGTTGTGCGTGGCGAGGGACATAGCCATTGGTCTCGACTGGTCCACTGAACAAATCGCCGTTCGCGTGATAAACCCCCAACGACTCACGAAGGATGGAGGCGGCTTCTGTCGGATAGTGTGAAAGGATGTTGAGGATGTCTTTGGGAAACTTGCCGGCAGCCAGCCGCAATTTTCGTTCCGACACGCGGAAGAATGTCGCTGTAGCCTTGATGAGTTCATCGGAGGGGGAGGCCCCGTTCTCCACGCGACTCAAGTAAGCCCGATCGTATCGCAAGCGCTTCGAGAGCTCGCGGAGACTGATCTGTTTGGACTTCCGAAGGACTCGAAGTTGATGGGCAAAATCCACGACGGCCTCCCCTGAAAATTGAAATCGTCCACATTGTAGCAGGTTGACTGATTTTGTCAACCATACGTGCCGATCCTTTGACGTCACGGGTTTGACTTCGCAAATTGCGAGGTCAAAGTGGCAAAGAATCAGCGGCGGGGGATGGCGGCCCCGCGGAGCGGGACTCCCGTAGACTTACCGTCTAAGGAGGGTCGCGAGCGAGAGGAGCTGGGCGAGGAGCGCAGGAAGGTTTTTGAGCGGGAGGGAGCTGGGGCCGTCGCAGAGGGCGCGGGCCGGGTGCTCGTGGACCTCCACGAACACCCCGTCGCAGCCGGCCGCCACCCCTGCACGAGCTAAGACCGGAATAAAGGCCCGCGTGCCGCCGGACGCCTTGCCGAGCCCGCCCGGCTGCTGGGTCGAGTGGCCCGCGTCGAAGAACACGGGATAGCCGAAGGCCCTGAGCTGCGGCAATGCCGTCATGTCGTTGACGAGCCGGTTGTAGCCGAACGTCGTCCCCCGCTCCGTGAGCAGAATCTTCCGCGCGCCGGCCCGCTCCAATTTCTCGACGACGGTCTTCATGTCCCACGGGGCAAGGAACTGCCCTTTCTTGACGTTGACCGGCTTGCCCGTCTTGGCGACGGCGACGAGGAGATCGGTCTGCCGGGAGAGGAACGCCGGCACCTGGATGAGGTCGAGGACGGCCGCCGCCGGCTTCACCTGGACGACCTCGTGGACGTCGCTCGTGACCGGGACACCGATGGCGCGGCGGACCTTGGCGAGGATCGCGAGCCCTTTGGTCAGGCCGGGGCCGCGGTACGACCGGCCGCTGGTCCGGTTGGCTTTATCGTAGCTGCACTTGAAGATATACGGGACGCCGGCGCGCCGGGCGACGGCCGCGATCCGTTCCGCATGGCGCAGCGCGCTGGCTTCGCTCTCGATCACGTCGGGACCGGCGATCAGCGCGAACGGCACCCGGCCCCCGACGGTCACCGGCCCGACCCGCACTTCACGGACCACCGGCAAGCTCATGACGCCGCCCTGGCTGGGAAGTCGGCAGCGGTCCGGCTTGGACTTCAGCTCCGGGTGAAACTGGCACCCGACGAACCATGGGTGATCTCTCAGTTCGATGATCTCGACGAGCCGTTTGCCGGGCAGATAACCGGACACCACGAACCCCTGCGCCTCAAACGAGGTTTTGTACGCCCCGTTGAACTCGTACCGGTGGCGGTGGCGCTCGGCAACGCGCGCCTCGCGGTACGCCGCATGCGCCCGGGTCCCGCGGCGCACCTGGCACGGCTGCGCCCCGAGCCGCATGGTGCCGCCGAGCTGCTTCACCTTGCGCTGCTCCGCCAACAGGGAGATGACCGGGTACGGCGTGTCCTTGTTGAATTCCGTCGAGTTGGCCCCTTTCCACCCGAGGACGTGCTGGGCGAACTCGATCGTCGCGCACTGCATCCCAAGACAAATGCCGAAGTACGGCACGCCGTGCTCGCGCGCGTACTGCACCGCCCGGATCTTGCCCTCGATCCCGCGGTACCCGAACCCCCCGGGCACGAGAATCCCGTGCACGTCTTTGAGCGCGCGCTCCGGTCCCCCCGCCCCTTCCAATTTCTCCGCTTCCACCCGCTTGATTTCAACGCGGGTATCGTTGGCGATGCCGCCGTGCCGCAGCGCCTCGTAGATGGATTTGTACGCGTCCGGCAGCTCGATGTATTTACCGACGACGGCCACCCGCACCGTGTGAGCCGGCTCCAGCGCCGGGCGCACCACGCGCTGTTCCCACTCCTTCAAGTCGTGGCCCCGCTCCGGCTTGAGCTCCAGCAGGCGCAGGATCGTGTCGTCGAGCCCGGCGTCGCGGAACACCAACGGGATCTCGTAGATATCCCGCACGTCGCGGGCCGGGATCACCGCGTCCACCTCGACGTTGCAGAACAGCGCGATCTTCTCCCGCAGCGCCCGCGCCAGCGGCTTCT
>JACQRF010000063.1 GCA_016206635.1 Candidatus Omnitrophota bacterium | reverse complement strand
TCGACTTCTTCTTTTTTCATGCCGAGCCCTAAGCGGTCGGACGGGGGGCCTCTCCGGCGATCGCCGGAGAGGCCCCCCGTCCGACCGCTTAGGGCTCGGCATGAAAAAAGAAGAAGTCGAGTTGGTGGCTCGCAACCCGGTGGCCGGCCGCGATTTCTTCATCACCGAGACCGTCGAGGCGGGGCTGGTGCTGCAGGGGGCGGAGGTCAAGTCCATCCGCGCGCGCCGGGTCCACCTGCGGGACAGTTTCGCCCGGATGGATGGGACCGGGATCACCCTCTACAATCTGGAGATCAGCCCCTACGCGCAGGCGGGGCCGTTCGCGCCGGCGCCCAAGCGCCCGCGCCGGCTGCTGCTGCACCGGGCGCAGATCGCGCGGCTGGCGGCGCAGGCCAGCCAGTCCGGGATGACCCTCATCCCGACGAAGTTGTACTTCAAGCATGGATATGCGAAAATTGAACTAGGAGTGGCCAAAGGCAAGAAGGTTTTTGACAAGCGCGAGACCATCAAGCGGCGGGAAAGCGCCCGGGAGATGGAGCGCGCATTGAAGCATAGGAAGTGACGGGCGGTGCCAGGTCTAAAGACCTGGCACCGGCAACGAGGAATGTTCTCTGGGGGCGATCGGTATCGATTCAGCCGCGTTGGGGCCGACGTCGCGTGCCGAGGTGGTCCGGAGGCCTCGTAAAACACCGGACACAATGATACGTGCCAAAACCATGGTCAACAGGGTGGCTCCGATCGCGCCGATCCGGCCGGTCATGGCCCCCATGGCACTGGCTGCCTAATTAGGTAGCCCGTCTCGCCGCGGATGTCGGCTACGCGGATGAGGCGACGACAGCCGGCTGGCGGTTGCCCGACCCTTCGGGGGTGGCCGCGAGGAGACCAACCGGAGGGCAGCGGGTCCGAACACCTTCGTTTGCGGGGGCCGGATTCGTAGCGTCACCAAACGCACACTACGCACGTAGTGGACACGGTCGCAGGCGCTGAACACGCGAGTTCGATTCTCGCCGCCTCCACCATTTTGATGCAGAGCCCTCGACGATGAGTCGGGGGCTTTCTTTTTGCCCCCGTTTGCCTTATGATTTGGGGCGTGCGCACCGCAGCTCTCTTCGCGTGCTCG
This sequence comes from Candidatus Omnitrophota bacterium, assembly GCA_016206635.1. Lineage (GTDB taxonomy): Bacteria > Omnitrophota > Gorgyraeia > 1-14-0-20-64-10 > JACQQZ01 > JACQRF01. The sequence continues at coordinate 24,329 of JACQRF010000063.1, read as the reverse complement.
GCCATGCTTGTCGCGGGATGCGCGACGGGCCCCCCGCCGTCGCCGCTCAAACCGGCAGCCCTCCCGGATCTCGCGCCGCACACGACGTCGATCGGCGGCGTGCCGTATCTCTCATTGAACACATTGAGCCAGCGTTCTCGGATGCAGGTGACGTGGGAGCCGGCCACTCAGGTGTTGCAGCTGGTCTCCGGCACGGCGGCGGTCCGGTTGTCGCCGGGATTCTCGACGGCGCTCGTCAACGGCGTGGCGGTATCGCTGGGGGGCCCCGTGGTGGTGCAGGAGGGGCAGATCTGGGTCCCGGCGCCGGCGGCCGGACCGTGGGTCAGCCCGCTCCCCACGCCGCGGCCGGCCAAGCCGCTCGGCCAACACGCCATCCGCACGGTGGTGATTGATCCCGGTCACGGCGGCCACGATTCGGGGGCGGTCGGTCCCGGCGGTCTCCGGGAGAAAGACGTGGTGTTGGATGTGGCCCGGCGGCTGCGGGATCGGCTGGCCGCCGAAAACGTTCGTGTGCTGATGACGCGGGGGGACGACCGGTTCATCCCGCTCAGCCAGCGCGCGGCGTTGGCCAATCAGCGGAAGGCCGATCTCTTCGTCTCGATCCACGCCAATGCCTCGAAGGCGCGCGCCGCGGCCGGGTACGAGGCGTACTATCTCTCGGAGGCAACGGATGACGCGGCCCGTGCCTTCGCGGCGGCGGAGAACGCGTCGTTGGAATTAGAGGCCGCGCCGTCCGCCGGCGTTCCCAAAGACACCGAGGCGATCGTGTGGGATCTGCTCAACACGGAGAACCGGACGGAGTCCCGCGAGCTGGCGGCGGCCGTCTGCCGCGGGATGAAGTGGTTCGTGCCGACGCCGAATCGCGGCGTCAAGAGCGCGCGGTTTTACGTGCTCAAATGGGCCCGGATGCCGGCGGTGCTGCTCGAAATCGGATTCGTGACCAACCGGGCGGAAGGCCAGCGGTTGGACAGCGCAACGTACCGCCAGCGGGTGGCCGACGGCATCGCGCAAGGCCTGCTCACCTATAAATCGCTCTATGAGTCGACCAATGGCTTCTCCAACTAAAGGCAGCGCTCGCCCGATCGGGGTGTTCGACTCCGGGATCGGCGGGTTGACGGTGGTCCGCGAGTTGTTCCGCGTGCTCCCGCACGAAACGGTGTATTACTTCGGCGACACGGCCCGCGTGCCGTACGGGAATAAATCCCGCGAGACGATCGTGCGGTTCTCGACGGAGAACGTGCTGTTCCTGCTGCACCACGAGGTGAAACTGATCATCATCGCGTGCAACACGGCGTCGAGCCACGCCCTGCCATTCCTCGAGCGGTCGTTCAGCGTGCCGCTGGTGGGGGTGATTGAGCCGGGCGTGCAGGCGGCCATTGCCGCGACGCGGGCGCGGCGGATCGGCGTCATCGGCACGGCGGCGACGGTCGGCAGCGGCGCCTACGAGCGGGCGATCCACCGCGTGGATCCGGCGATCCGCGTGACCTCGGTCGGCTGCCCGCTGTTCGTGCCGATCGTCGAGGAGGGGTGGGTGACCCGGCCCGTGGCGAGGACGATCGCCGCCGAGTACCTGGCGCCGCTGAAGCAGGCGAAGGTGGACACGCTGATCCTCGGCTGCACGCACTATCCCCTGTTGAAGCCGATGCTGCGGCAGGTGCTCGGGCCGGGGGTTCAGCTCGTGGACTCCGCCGCGGAGGTGGCCCATCACACGAAGGTGATTCTGCAGCACCACCATCTCCTCAACCTGAGCCGCAATGGATCCCGTCCGGCCCACCGCTACTACGTCTCCGACGAGTCAGCCCATTTCACGACGCTGGGAAGCCGGTTCCTGGGCCGGCCGGTCCGGCCAGTGACGCGCGTTGCCGTCTAAACGCCGACTTCCCGCTGCGGTCGTCCTGCTGTCCGGCGGACTCGACTCCGCCACGACGTTGTTCATCGCCCGCGCCCGCGGCTTCCGCTGCCACGCGCTCCTCGTGGACTACGGCCAGCGCCACCGCCGGGAACTCGAGGCCGCGCGGCGGGTGGCCCGCGCCGCCGGGTGCCCGGCGCAGGTGGTGCGCCTGCGCCTGCCGTGGGGCGGCAGCGCCTTGACCGACCGGCGCGTGGCGGTGCCGTTGGGCCGCTCGACCGCACAGATGGCCCGCGGCATTCCCGCGACCTACGTGCCGGCGCGCAACACGCTGTTCCTGAGCCTGGCGCTCGGCTATGCCGAGACGCTCGGCGCGACCCGTGTGTTCATCGGAGCGAATTTTTTGGATTACAGCGGTTATCCCGACTGCCGACCGGCGTTCTACCGGGCGTTTACGGCGGTGGCCCGGCAAGGGACGAGGACCGGCGTGGAGGGGCGGGCGATCCGGATCGAAACGCCGCTCATCCGACTGACGAAAACCCAGATCATCCGCCGGGGTTTCCGACTCGGCGTGCCGTACGCGCTGACCTGGTCCTGCTACCTCGGCGGCCGCCGCCCCTGCGGCCGGTGCGACAGTTGCCGGCTTCGCGCCAAAGGATTCCGCGAAGCCGGCGTCGCCGATCCGGCCCTCGCGGCCTGAATCCCCTTGCGTTCGATCTGCCCCGGGGGTAGACTACTGCTCCCCGCACACAGTTCCCCCGCACAACGGCAGGAGTCAATGGTGAAACGGCAGTCCAGCGAGCGAACACGTACCGAAGTATTGCTTGAAAACATCCAATCACAGGTCCAAACCATTGCCGAAGGGCATGGCGTACTCGATCGGAAGCTCGATCAATTCCGCCAGGACGTGGAAGAGCGGTTCACGACGTTGGAGGCGGCGATGAAAATCGGGTTTCGAGATCTTTGCCATCGTTTGGATACCCACGTCCACGCATAACCGGTTCAGTTGCGCCCGTAGCTCAGCCCGGATAGAGCACTAGCCTCCGGAGCTAGGTGTCCCGCGTTCAAATCGCGGCGGGCGCACCATCGTGTGCCAACCTGGAGATCTGCTGATGAACCGCGTCCCGAAAGTCGAGGAAGCGATCAGGGAAACCGTGGCCCTGATCCTGCAGCAGGAATTGAAAGACCCCCGCGTGCAGCTGGTGACCGTCACCCGCGTGAAGGCCACGGCCGATCTGCAGCATGCCGTGATCTATTTCAGCGTGCTGGAGCCGGACCGCGTGGCGGCCACGGAGGCCGGCTTGGGCCGCGCCGCCCCGTACATCCGCCGGCTGGTCGGGGAGCGGCTCCGCTTGCGATTCACGCCGGAGCTGCGGTTCCAGTACGATCCGTCCGTCGCCGAGGGCATCCGGGTGCAGCAGCTCCTCAAGGCGGCGCAACCCCCACCGTCGTCCGCCCCGCAGGCCGCCGGCGCATGAGCCTGCCGCGCGTGGTCCAGGCCATTCGCCGCCACCGGCGATTCCTCGTGGCGGCCCACGTCAACCCGGAGGCCGACGCGCTCGGCTCGGCCCTCGGGTTGGCGGGCCTGCTGCGGAAATTGGGCAAGCGGGTCCAGATCCTCAACGACGGCGGCACGCCGGAGAGCCTCCGTTTCCTGCCGGGGTCCGACCGCGTGGCGGCCACATTGCCGGGGCCGACCGATGCGGAGGTGGCGATCACCGTGGATGTCCCGGTGTTCGCCCGCGTCGGCGCCTCCGCCAAGTGGTTGAAGCAGGCCGGGCAACTCATCAGCATTGATCACCACGTCAGCCATGACCGGTTCGGCGATATCAATTGGGTTGATCCGGCAGCCGCGGCGACGGGGCAGATGATCTACCGGTTGTTCCGCGCGTTCCGGATCGCCCCCTCCAAAGACGATGCGCTCTGTTTGTACGCCGCCCTGGTCATTGACACCGGCTCGTTCAAGTACCGCAACACCACGCCGGAGGTGCACCGGATCGCCGCCGATCTCTTGGAGCGGGCCCGGATCAGCCCATTGGTGGTCTCCCAGCAGTTGTACGAGACACATCACCTCCGCGGCCTGCGGACGCTCGGGGTGGTCCTGCGGCGGTTGCAGGCGACCCCCGATGGCCGCGTCGCCTGGGTCGAAGTGCCGCGCCGGCTCGTCCGGCAAGCGGGCCCGGAAATTTTGGATGAGCTCGTGAATTATCCGCGGGCGATCAAGACGGCCGAGGTGGCGTTCGCCATGCGCGAGCACGGACCCCGCAACGTGCGCATCAGCTTGCGGTCCAAAGGCCGGGTTGATGTCGACCGCATCGCGCGGGCCTTCGGCGGCGGCGGGCATTTGGCGGCCAGCGGCTGCACGATCCGCGGGTCTCTCTCGAGCGCCCGGCGAGCGTTGTTGGCGGAGATCCGCACGCATCTGCCCAGCGTCCCCTCGCATGGACGGCCTGCTCGTCGTTGACAAGCCGGCGGGGCTGACGTCCCACGACGTGGTGGACCGCCTGCGCCGGCGCTGGCGTGTCGCTCGCATGGGCCACGGCGGCACGCTGGATCCGATGGCCACCGGGGTCCTCCTGATCTTGCTCGGCCGCGCCACGAAGTCGGCCGAAACCCTCCTGGGATTGGATAAATCGTACGAGGCGACCGTCACGCTCGGCGTGACGACTGAGACGCAGGATGCCGAGGGCCGCGTGGTCGAGCGCCGGCCGGTCCCGCCGTTGTCGCGCGAGCAAGTGGATGCCGCCTGCGCGCCGTTCCGCGGCGAGATCGAGCAGCGGGTGCCGCCCTACTCGGCGGTCCGGTTCGGTGGCCGCCGCGGCTATGAGTTGGCGCGGGCCGGGGAAGCGGTCCCGGAGAAGCGCCGCCGGGTCCGCATCGCCGCGCTGGAGGTCCGCGAGATGGCGGGCGACCGCGTGGCCCTGTTCATCACCTGCTCGAAAGGCACCTACGTTCGCACGCTTGCCCACGATCTCGGCCAGGCACTCGGCTGCGGCGGCATGTTGAGCGCGCTGCGCCGGACGCGCGTCGGACCGTGGTCGGTGACCGAGGCGCAACCGCTCGACGCGCTCGAGACCTTGCCGCCATCCGCGGTCCTGCCGCTCCTGCATCCGGTTCCATGACGCGCCCGACCATTGAACAGGTGTGCTTATTGACCTCTGAAAGAAAGGGCTCAAGGGGAAACCATGGGTTTCCCCTTGAGGTGACAGGAGCGTTGGTTAGATGAGGCCGGTTGTGGCCATCGGCATCTTCGACGGCGTGCACCGCGGCCACCAGGCCATTCTGGCGCGCGCGGTGCGGCGGGCGCAGGTGTTGAACGCGACCCCGATCGCCTTGACGTTCTGGCCACATCCGGCGGTGGTCGTGGCCCCCTGGCGCGTCCCGCCGATGCTCCTGTCGTTGGACCAACGCAAGGCGGCGTTTGCCGCCTGCGGGATCGCGCGCACTGTGGTCCTGCGGTTCACGCGGGCAGTGGCCCGGCAGACCCCGGAGCAATTTGTCGGTGGGGTGCTCGCGCGCCGCCTGCGCGCCCGAGAAGTGGTGGTCGGCCACGATTTCCGGTTTGGCCATGGCCGGGCGGGGACGATCGACACCTTGCGGATGTTGGCCCGCCGCCATGGCATCCGCGTGCACGTCGTGCCGCCGGTGCGGATCGATGGGGTGCGCGTGTCGTCGCGCATCATCCGGCGGGCGATCCAGTTGGGCCGCCTGGCGACCGTGCGCCGGTACCTCGGCCGCCCGCCGACGGTGGTCGGCTGCGTCGTCCGCGGGGCGGGGCGGGGCCAGCGCGTCGGCATCCCGACCGCCAACGTGGCCGTCGCCGCCGGCGTGCTGCCGCCCCCCGGCGTGTATGCCGTCCGCGCCCGTACGAGGTCAGACCCCGTCAGATGGTGGGGTGGGGTGGCCAACCTGGGTTGGCGCCCGACCGTCGAGCGCCGCCACCCGACCACCCCGACGCTCGAAGTCCACGTCCTGCGCCCCCGCGTCCCGTCCCTGCGGGGCCGGATGCTGGAAGTGGCCTTCGTCCGCCGCCTCCGCGCCGAGCGCCGCTTCCCCTCCGTCGCCGCCCTCGTCGCCCAGATCCACCGCGACATCGCCGCCAGCCGCCGCTGGCTTGGCCGGAATCGCGGTTGACACGCCTCCGCCCCCCGTGGTACAGTACCGCCCAGACAACGACGATTTGACCACGGCGAAATTGCCCACCATGGTCCTCATGACGACACCCAAAACGGCAATCATTAGCGACTTCAAACAGCACGAAGGGGATACCGGCTCGCCGCAGGTGCAGATCGCCTTGCTGACGGACCGGATCAACCAGTTGACGGAGCATTTCAAGGTCCACCGCAAGGATCACCATTCGCGGCGCGGCCTGCTGATGCTGGTCAATCGCCGGCGGAAACTGCTCGAGTACCTCAAGTCGCAGGACCGCGCCGAGTACCAGCAGCTCCTCGACCGCCTCCACCTTCGGAAATGACCCTCGCTGTAGTCGTGGTCCCCTAACTCAAAAGGATCCCCATTTCCATGAACCGCGTTCAAGCACGCATCGGGCGGGACGACCTCATCATCGAAACCGGGAAGCTCGCCAAGCAAGCGGACGGCGCCGTGACCGTGCAGTTGGGCGGGACCGTCGTCCTCGTGACCGCCGTCGCGGCCAAGAAGCCGCGACCGGGGATTGATTTCATGCCCCTGACGGTCGAGTATCAGGAAAAGACCTACGCCGCCGGCAAAATCCCCGGCGGATTCTTCAAACGGGAAGGGCGCCCCTCCGCGAAGGAAACCCTCACGGCCCGTTTGGTGGACCGGCCGATCCGGCCGCTGTTCCCGAAGGGGCTGCGCCACGAAGTCCAAGTCATCGCCCTCGTGCTGTCGCATGACGGCGTCAACGACCCGGACATCTTGGCCGTCGTTGGCGCCTCCGCGGCGCTCTCCATCTCCGACATCCCGTTTACGGGGCCGCTCGGGGCGGTGCGGGTCGGCCGGGTCAATGACCAGTGGGTGGTCAACCCGACATTCCAGGAAGTGGAGCAAGGGACGCTGGACCTCGTGGTCGTCACGAGCCCGGACGGGGTCATCATGGTGGAGGCCGGCGCCAAAGAGCTGCCGGAGGCGCTGATGGTCGAGGCGCTCCGGTTCGGCGAGCAGCAGGCGCAAGCGGTCGCAGCACTCCAGCGGGAGCTAGTCGCCGCGTGCGGCAAGCCGAAGCGGACGATCCCGCTGGTGCAGGCCGAGCCGGCGCTGATCGAGCAGGTGCGTGGCGCGGCGACGGCGGAGTTGGATGCCGAGATGGCGCGCGCCTCGCAGAAGGAAGGCCGCAGCGACGCGATGGATGCCCTCCTGGCGAAGCTGGTTGAGCAGTTCGCGCCGGCGGGGTCCACCACCACGACGCCGGAGCAGGTGAGGCTGGCGCTCGAGCAGGTGGAGGCGGGGCACCTCCGGCAGGCGATTCTCTCGAAACGGGTGCGCGCCGATGGGCGGGATCTCACCACCCTGCGGCCGATCACCTGCGAGGTCGGCGTCCTGCCGCGCACGCACGGCTCCGGCCTGTTCAGCCGCGGGCAGACGCAGAGTTTGGCCACCGTGACGCTCGGCACGGCGTCCGACGAGCAGCGGATTGACGCCTTGGAGGGGGAGACCACCAAGGCGTTCATGCTGCATTACAACTTCCCCCCCTTCTCCGTCGGGGAGACCAAGCCGGTCCGCAGCCCCGGCCGGCGCGAGATCGGCCATGGGGCGCTCGCGGAACGGGCGCTGGCGGCCGTCATGCCGTCGAAAGACCAGTTCCCGTACACGGTGCGGGTCGTCTCGGAGATCCTGGAATCCAACGGCTCTTCCTCGATGGCGACCGTGTGCAGCGGCACCCTCACGCTGATGGATGCCGGCGTGCCGATCAAGGCGCCGGTCTCCGGCGTGGCGATGGGGCTCGTGTTTGAAGGGGCGGACCGCTACGTGGTGTTGACCGATATCACGGGGCTCGAGGACCATGCCGGCGATATGGACTTCAAGGTGGCCGGGACCGCCGCCGGGATCACGGCGCTGCAGTTGGATCTCAAGCTGACCGGCGTGCCGCTCGAGGTGTTGGCCAAGGCGATCGAGCAGTCCCGCGAGCCGCGACAGGCGATCCTGCAGGCGATCACGGCGGTCCTGCCCTCCCCGCGGCCGGAGCTGTCGGCGTTCGCCCCGCGCATCACGAAGCTGATGATTGATCCCGAGAAGATCGGCACGGTGATCGGCCCCGGCGGCAAGATGATCCGCAAGATCACCAGCGAGAGCGGCGCGACGGTGGACATCGAGGACGACGGCACCGTGCTGGTCGCCTCGAACGACGCGGCCGCGTCCCAGAAAGCCATCGCCATGATCAAGGGGCTTACGGAAGACGTGGAGGTCGGCAGGATCTACCAGGCCACCGTGACCCGACTCATGAACTTCGGCGCCTTCTGCGAGATCTCCCCGGGCAGGGAAGGTCTCTGCCACGTCTCCGAGCTGGATGCCGGGTTTGTGCCGAAGGTCGAAGACGCCATCAAGGTTGGCGACACATTCCCGGTGAAGGTGATCGAGGTGGATCTCCAGGGCCGCATCAATGTCAGCCGCAAGCAGGCGTTGCCGGGCCAGGAGCAGGCGCCCCCGGTGCCGCACCGGCGTGAAGGGCGGGGCGGCGGCGATCGGTCGCGCGGCGACCGCCCGTACCGCGGCGATGGGCCGCACGGGGGCCCCCCGCGCGACGGCCCCCGGCGCGATTTTGGCCGGGACCGCGAACGGAGTCATTCGCCCCGCTAACGCCCCATGGCCACGGCGACCCGTTCCAGCGCGGACGCCCGGTTCCATGAGATGTGGGGGTTCGTGCTGCTGGCCGGCGCGACATTCCTGCTCCTGAGCCTGGCGACCTTCCACCCCACCGATCTCCCGTTTTTCAGCTCGTCCCCCTCGGCGCGCGTGCAGAACGTCTGCGGGGTTGCGGGGGCCTACCTCGCTGCCGGGGTGAGGACCCTCCTCGGCCTGGCGGGATATCTGATCCCCTTCGTCGCGTTCCTGTGGGCCAGCGCCTGTTTCTTGGGGCGGCCGGCGCCGGCCCGCCGCGCCCCTCGGCTGGTCGGATTCCTCGGATTCTGCGTCGCGTCGGCCACGGTGCTGTCCATCATCTGGATCCAAGACCCCGTGGCCCGGGTGCATCGGGGCGGGCTGATCGGCCTCGGCGCGGGGGATTGGCTGGTCCGGTATTGCGGTGTGCTGGGCGGCGTGATCGTGGCGCTGACGCTGGCGGCGTTGTCGTTCCTGTTGGCGACCGAAATGCTCCTGCTGCCGATCTTGACCGTCGCATGGCACTCCGCGTGGCGGGCGGCTCGGACGGGGGCCTCGGCGGTCGCCGCGCGGATCCAGCGGGCCCGCGCCCCAGCCACGGTGTCGGTGCGACCCCTCCGTCGCCCCTCCGTGAAGCCCCCCACCAGTGACCAGAGGGACGGTGCTAGAACCGTCCCTCCCCCGGAAATTGTCGTGGCGGGGCCGGCGCCGCAGCCGATGGGTGTGAAAGCCTCGAGACCTGCGATGGCGCCCAGGCCGGCGCCCACGGCGGCGACCGCCGCGCCCGTCGGCGCATACCGCTTGCCGTCGTTGGACCTGCTGGACATGCCGCCGCCGGCCGCGGCGCGCCTGGGCAAGGATGATCTCCAAGACAGCGCGAAGGTGCTGCAGGATACGCTGCTGGATTTCGGGATTGAGGTGCACGTGGCCCAGGTGGAGCAGGGGCCGGTGATCACCCGGTACGAATTGGAGCCGGCCCCCGGCGTCAAGGTGACGAAAATCACCGGGTTGTCCGACGATATCGCCCTCGCCATGAAAGCCCCCGCTGTCCGCATCATCGCCCCGATCCCCGGCAAATCGCGCATCGGCGTCGAGGTGCCGAACACCCACACGTCGCTCGTCGCCCTGCGCCACCTGCTGGAGTCGCCGGTGTTCCACGCTGAGTCGGCGCGATCGAAGCTGACGCTGGCCCTCGGCCAAGACACCGCCGGCCACCCGCTGACGGCCGACCTGGGCGCGATGCCGCATCTGTTGATCGCCGGGACCACCGGGTCCGGCAAAACGGTCTGCATGAACAGTTTGATCATGTCGTTGCTGGTGGGCTCGACCCCGGAGGAGATCCGATTCCTGATGGTGGATCCGAAAATGGTGGAGCTGGCCATCTTCAACGGTCTGCCCCACCTGCTGGCGCCGGTCCAGACCGACCCGAAGAAGGTGTCGCGGGCCCTGCACTGGGTCGTGATGGAGATGGAGAACCGCTACAAGTTGTTCGCGAAGCTGGGGCTCCGGAACATCGAGGCCTATCACGCGAAGTGGAAGGCCAAGGAGCTGCCGGAGGCGGAGATCCCGCCGACGCTGCCGTATCTGATCGTGATTATTGATGAGCTGGCGGACCTGATGATGGTGGCGCGCACCGAGGTGGAAACTGCCATCGGTCGGCTGGCCCAGCTCTCGCGCGCCGTCGGCATCCACATGGTGCTGGCGACACAGCGGCCGTCGGTGGACGTGCTGACCGGTGTGATCAAGGCGAACTTCCCGGCGCGCATCTCATTCCAGGTGGCGTCGAAGGTGGATGCCCGCACCGTGCTCGATCAGGTCGGGGCGGAGAAGCTGCTGGGCAAGGGGGACCTGTTGTTCATGAAGCCGGGCGCGGCGAAGCTGATCCGGGCGCAGGGCTGCTTGGTGACCGACCCGGAGATCGAGCGGGTCGTGTCGTTCATCAAGACGCAGCGGCCGGCCGAGTACAACGAGGGCGTGTTTGAGGAGTCGGGGCCCGGCGGGCCGGGTGGCCAGCCGGCGGAGAAAGATCCGATGCATGACGAGGCGGTGCAGGTCGTCCTCAATGCCGGCCAGGCCTCCGTCTCGCTGCTGCAGCGCCGGCTCCGGCTGGGGTACGGCCGCGCCGCGCGGATCTTGGACGTCATGGAACAAGAAGGGATCGTGGGACCGATCCGCGGGGCGAAACCGCGCGAGGTGCTTGTCAAATCCTATCAGGGGGCCGTGCCCCCCGTTGAGGCCACTGCTGAGGTGCAGGATGCCGACCATCGGTGAACAGTTGCGGGCCGCGCGTGAGGCCCAGGGGCTGGCGATTGATGATGCCCACCGCCACACGAAAATCCACGCCAAGATCCTCCACGCGATGGAAGAGGATCGGACCGACGACGTGCTGGAGCCGGCGTACGCCCGCGGCTTTCTCAAGAAATATGCCACATTCCTGAATCTCGACCCCGAGCCGCTGGTCCAGGAATATCTGCGGTCGCCGACCACTACGACGACGGCGTCCCCGTTGGCCGGCGGGCGGTCCGGCGGGCCGGCGTCCCACGGGGACCCCCTTCGGCCGCCGGAGGCCGAGGCCGCGCCGGCTCGCTGGGTGGGGCCGGCGGCGGTCGCCGTGACCGCCGCGCTGGGACTGACATTCCTGGGCGTGCTGGTGAGGGACCTCTACCAGACGGTCTCCGCACCGTCGGCGACGGTCAGGGCGCCCGCGGCCGCCAAAGCTTCCGGTACCGGGTACAAACCTGTACCCGGTACCGGTATCGCCACGCCGGCCCCGAAACCGCTGGTCCCGAAGTCCCAGCCGCTCAAGCTCAGCATCCGGGCGGCGCAGGACTGCTGGATGCAGGTGAAGGCCGACGGGAAGGTGTTGTTCCAGAATGTCCTCAAGAAAGGGTCCGAGGAAATCTGGACGGCGAGCGACGACCTCGAACTCTGGGTCGGCAATGCCGCCGCGCTGAGCCTGACCCTGAACGGCCGCGCGCTGGATCCGCTGGGGGGCGGCGTGCAGAAGGGCGTGCGCGTCACCCGGTCCGGCATCCAGCGCCCCAAGGCGTCGTCATAAGCCCGTCTTGTCCATTCCCAATCTGCTGACGGTCGGCCGCATCGGCCTGACCGGCCTGTTCATGCTCGCCCTGTTCGCGCACAGTCCCGCGGGCCGGCTCTGGGCCCTCGGGTTCTTCGCGCTCGCCGCGCTGACCGACCTGTTCGATGGCTGGCTCGCGCGCCGGTGGCATCAGGAAAGCGCGTTCGGCGTGCTGATGGACCCGATCGCCGATAAGGTCCTGGTGCTGGCGGCGTTCCTCAGTTTCGTGGAGCTGCGGCTGGTCCCGGCCTGGATGGTGGTCCTCATCGTGTCGCGGGAATTCCTGATCACCGGGCTGCGCCTGGTGGCGGTCCGCCAGGGCAAGGTGCTGGCGGCCGAGCGCGGCGGCAAGCACAAGACCGTGTCGCAAATGGTCGCGATCGTCGCGGTCTTGCTCTACCTCGTCATCCGGGATCTGGCGATCGCCCGGGCCGCGCCCGCCACGCTCGCGGCGGTCGAACGATGGGGCGAGGCGGGCGTGGCCGCGCTGATGGCGGTGACCGTCATCCTCACGCTGACGAGCGGGGTGAGCTTCCTCTGGAAACACCGCGGCCTCTTTCGCCATGCGTAACGCGAAGGCGTGGTGGCCGCTGGGCGTCGCCTTGCTGGCGTATCTGCCGTTCCTCTCCCAGGCGTACCACATTGATGACACGTTCTTCCTCGCCATCGCCGAGCATATTCGGACGGATTGGACGCACCCATATGGGTTCTCGTACAACTGGCTGGGGACCGTTCAGCCGACCTCCCTCATCAGCGCCAATTCGCCGCTCTTCAGCTATTGGCTGGCCGGGGTGATCGCGGTGGCGGGGCGCGCCGAATGGGTGCTCCATCTGGCCTGTTTTCCGTTTGTGGCCGCCGTGGTGGTGGCGATGCAATGGCTGGGGCGGCGGTTTCACGTGAGCCCCGCGGCGGCGGCGCTGCTGCTCATCGCCACGCCGGCCATTATGGTGTCGTCGCATACTTGCATGCCGGATCTGGCGTCATTGGCGGGCTATCTCTTGGCGCTCGCCTGGTTCATCCATGGATACGATCGCGAACGGTGGCCGTGGATGGTGGCGGCCGGGGTGGCCGCCGGCTTCTCGGCCTTGTGCCGGTATCCCGGCCTTGGCGTCCTGGTAATCTGGGGATTGTACGCGCTCTTGCAGCCGCCGCGCACGGCGCGCCGGGTGGGCCTCGGCGTTCTCGCCGGCCTGGTGGCGCTCGGGGTGTTCGGCGCTTGGTGTGCCATCAGCTACGCGCAGTATGGCGAAGCCCATCCCGCGACCGCCGCTCGATTCATCGCGCTGTGGTCGGATCCGATGGATGCCTTTGGCGGACGGATTTTCACGACGCTGGCGTATCTGGGGGGCGCCACCATCGTTCCGCCGGCGTTCGCGGCCGTGCTCCCAGGGCACCGGAGCCGCGCTCGATGGCTGAACCTGGGTTGCCTCGTTGTGGCCGGGGCCGTCGCCGCCCTGTTGATGCTGGTCTGGCACTATACGTTGTCTCAGGGGCTCCTCGCCGCCCTCTTCATCTGGGCCGGGCTGGCGGCCGTGGCGCTCTTAGCCGGACGACCCCTCATGCGAGACGTCTGGGCGCGGCCCTGGACGGCCCAGACGCGTGATCAGCTCTTCCTGGCGGCCTGGGGCCTGTTCGTGTTGGTTCCCCTATGTCTGCCGATCTATTTCCCGGCTGTCCGGCGCATGCTGCCGTTGGTTGCGCCGATCGTCCTGTTGTTCCTGCGGCGCCTGCAGACGCGGCGGTCGCGTGCCGTCCCGATGATCCTGGTGGCCACTGCGTTGTTGGGTTTGGTGGTGTCCGCGGCCGACATGGCGCAGGCCAACGTGTACCGCCATTTCGTGGAAGAGAAAGTGCCGACGCTGGGGCTCTCGCCTGAGCGGACGCGGTTCGCCGGGCATTGGGGGTTTCAGTATTACATGGAGCGCGCGGGGTTCCGGCCGCTGGATCAGTTCCGCGAGACGGTGCAGCCGGGGGAGTTGGTGCTGCTGGCGTATCAGCCGTGGCCGCAGGTCACCGTGGCGTTGGACGACATTCCGCTGGTCCCCGGCACGCGAATGACCAGCCGCGATGGGGCGACCGTGATCTTGGTACCGCCGATCCCGTGGCTGCCGATCCGAACCGTCAGTTGGATCAGCCACGCCCACTTTTACTCCAACCGGCACGTAGGTCGGTCGCTGGCGCTGCTGCCGTACTCGGTGTCCCGGGCCCCGCTCGACGTCTTCGTCCTGAACCGCGCGAAGCCGCCCAACTCGCTTGAGGGGTCGTGATCCACGGTCGGGCGGGGGTTCTACAGTCGGTGTCGGTCATCTTGCCGACGTACAATGAACGGGATAATCTAGAATCGCTGATCCCTGCCATCGCCGCGGCGTTCGCGAGAACCTCCCTGGAAATCCTGGTTGTGGATGACGGATCACCTGATGGCACGGCCGCCGCCGCGCAGCAGTTGAACGCCCGGTACGGGCATATCCGCGTGATCGAACGCCCGGCGCGCGCCGGGCTCGGCTCGGCGATTCGTTGCGGATACCAGGCGGCGCGGCACGACGTCTTGGTTTCCTGCGATGCCGACGGCTCCTTCCAACCGGAGGATCTCGTCCGCTTGGTTCACGCGGTCGCCGCCGGGGCTGACTTGGCGCTCGGCGTCAGGCATGGCGCCGGCGCCGCCTATGAGACGCCGCGGTGGACCACTCGCGTCAAATACTGGATCAGCGCCGCCGGCAACTGGTTCTTGCGGCGCATTACCGGCTTGCCGATCCACGATTTTTCCGGCAACTGCCGGGCGATCCGTCGAGACATCTGGCAGATGATTCGCACGCGGGAGCAGACCAATGCGTTGCTCTTAGAGGTCATTTTGGAAGTGACGAGGGTCCGGGGCCGGATCGTGGAACTTCCCGTCACATTCTCCGATCGCCGCCACGGCGACTCGAAGCTCAACCTCTGGATTGAAATCCCGATATATTTGTTGGTGGCCTGGCGTCACCTCCTGCGCTATTGGTGGCGGCCGGTTGCGCCCCACGTCGCGGGATCGAGAGCCCAGGTCCCATGATCGGCGGCCGCAAGGTTATTGTGGTGCTGCCGGCGTACAATGCGGAGCGGACGCTCGAGCGGACCTATCGGGGGATCCCACGGGACGTCGTGGATGACATCCTGCTCGTGGATGACGGCAGTCGGGACCGGACGGTGGCGGTCGCGGAGTCGCTTGGCATCCCGGTGTACCGTCATGCCGCCAACCGCGGCTATGGCGGGAATCAGAAAACGTGCTATCAGGCCGCGCTGGACCGGGGCGCGGACATCGTCGTCATGGTGCACCCGGATTATCAGTATCCGCCGGAGCGGATCCCTGAGTTGGCGGGGTTGGTGGCCTCGGGCCATGTCCACGTGGCGCTGGGCTCCCGGATCCTCGGGGGCGGGGCCGTCCGGCGCGGCATGCCATGGTATAAGTACCTGTCGAACCGCCTCTGGACCTGGGGGCAGAATCTCTGCTTGGGGCAGCGGCTCTCCGAATACCATACCGGTTTCCGCGCCTTCTCCCGGGAATTCCTCAGCCGGGTGCCCCTCCTGGAAAATTCCGACGATTTCCTGTTTGACAACCAGCTCCTCGTGCAGGCGGTGGCGTTCGGCTACCGGATCGGCGAGCTGCCGACCCCGGCGACGTTCTCGCACGACGCCTCCTCGATCAGCGTGTGGCGCGGGACCTGGTACGGTCTGGGCGTGGCGGCCGCGACCTGGGAATATCTCGGGCATCGCGCCGGATGGTGGCGGTCCCGGCGATTTGACCCGGCCGGGCGGCGGCTGACGGTCCGCGCCGAGGTGTTGGCATGACGCGCCGCGAGGCGCTGTGGCTGGGGGCAGGGCTCGCCGCCGTGGGGGTGTTGCTCGTCCTCACCTGGCCGTACGTCCTCCCGTGGTCGGGCAAGGATGAAGGCTACTACCTCCGGTATGCCACCCAGATCGCGCAGCAGGGGCTGCGGGGATTTCCGGCGCTGTTTCTCGAGTATACGGGTCGTCCCGACACCCACCAGGTGTTTCCGCCTCCCATCAGGGTCGCGACAATCGCCCTCGGCGCGTGGATGGTCCGGATCGGCGGCCCTCAGTTCCAGAGTTTGATGGCGCTGTCCCTCGTGGCATTCCTGGGGCTCCTCGCCGTCACATATCGGCAGGTCAGGGCCTGGTGCGGCCTGCGGACGGCGGTCTGGGCGACGGCGCTCTTGGCGGCGTCGCCGCTGCATCTGGCGATGGCGCGCCGGGCGATGGCCGACAGTCTGTTGGCGACGGTCGCCGTGGTCACGCTCTGGTGCGCGATTCAGGCCATCGTGCAGGACGGTTCGGGTCGGCGTTGGCGGTGGCTCGCCGCCGGCCTCGCCCTCGCGTGCCTGGTGAAAGAGGAGGCCGTGGTCCTCATCCCGATCATCATCGGGTTGGCCGTGTGCCATGCGGGGTGGAGCGGCCGGCGCATGCCGGGGGCGTTAGGGGTCGCCTGCGCCGCCGCGCTGGGGCTCGTCGCGGTGGTCGCTGTCCTGGCGGCCGGCGGGGTCTCGACGGCCTGGGACACCGTGCGCCTCCACTTGGCCGCCGTCGGGGAGAACCGGTACGCGGCGGTGCGCGGCGCGGGGCCCTGGTTCCGCTATCTGATTGACGGGTGCTTGCTGTCTCCATGGATCATCGTGCTATTCCTCGGCTGGCTGGGCTTCGTGTGGGGTAGCCGCCAGCGGGATGATCGCGCGCGATTGTGGACGCTGGCGCCGGTGTTGTTTCTCGTGTGCGCGGCGCCGTTCACCAAGAATGCCCGCTACGCGTTGTGGCTGGAGTTCCCGCTGCGGTTCGGCGCCGTCCGGATGATCCAGCAGTGCATGGGGGATCGACCCGGCGACCGGCGGCGGGCGTTCTGGATCACCGGCCTGATCCTGGGATTGATCGCCATGGATCTCTGGACGTTCTACCATGTGTTCGTGCGTGAAGGCCTGTACGATCCGTTGACCGAGTGGCTTTTGATGAAGCGGGGCATTCTCCCGCTGCCCCCGTCATGACGCGTATCCTGGAGCGGGTGCGAGTGGTGATTGCCACGAGCGGCGGGGTGGGCTACCTGCCGCGGCTGCCGGGGACGGCCGGGACGCTCGTCGGGACCGCGCTCGCCGTGCTGGGGGAGTCCGTGCCGGCCGCGCAGTGGGGGATGCTGGCCGCGGTCATCCTGCTTGGCCTCTGGGCGATTCCCGCGGCCCAGCGCCGGTTCGGCCGCGGCGACCCGCATGAGGTGGTGGTGGATGAGGTGGCCGGCGCGCTGGTGACGTTCCTCGGCGTGCCGCTGACCCCGGCGGCGCTGGTCATCGGCTTCGTCGCCTTCCGCCTGCTCGACATCATCAAGCCGCCGCCGATCCGACAGCTCGAGCGGCTCCCCGGCGCCTGGGGCGTTCTCGCCGACGACCTCGCCGCCGGTCTCCTCGCCAATCTCCTTCTCCGGTGGCTTGGGGGCTGATGCGTACGGCGTGGATGCGGCAGATCGATCGATGGGTTGGTGGCGGTCTGGTGATGTTGCTAGGCTGTTTGACGGCCCTTCTCCCACGTCGGGCGCTTCCGCATCGTGTGGGGTTCGGGCCCAACCCGCCGCGGCGCGGGGCTGCGCCGAGCGACCCCTCGACCTTGCTGGCGGGCGATCGACCGGTGATTGTCCTCTCGAAATATTTTGGGATGGGCTCCATCCTCCTGATGATTCCGCTCCTCCAGTCCATCCGGAAGCGCTGCCCGTCGGCCCGGGTCGTTTTCCTGAGCTTCTCCACGAATGCCGCCCTCGTTCGCCTGCTGCCGGAAGTGGATGACTTGTTGCCGATCCGCACCCAGCTCCTTCCTCTGATCTGGGATACGGTGGCCGCGATCCTCCGATTGTGGCGCATGGGAGCCCGCTGTTTCCTCGATCTGGAGTTCTTTTCCCGCTACTCGGCGCTGGTCAGTTTCTGCTCGGGCGCCGCGATCCGATCTGGGTTTCATACGTTGTCGCTTTCGAGTCGTGGGCGTCTCTTGACGCACCGGGTGCATTGGAACCCGTATCGGCACGCGACGGACAACTTCTTGGCCGTGGGAGAGGCCGTGGGCTTCCTGAGGACGGATGCCCGGATCCAATTGCGATGGCCTCCGGACCCCTCGACAGGTCATGAGGATGGCGTCGGGCGATGGAAGTTCCCGGGCCCGTACGCGGTGTTCCATCCGACCGCCAGGACCCTCCCCCATCTCAAGGCCTATCCGCCGGATCGATGGCGGCGCCTCGCGGAGCTGCTGCAGCAGCGGGCGGGACTGCAGATCGTCTACGTCGGCGATGCCGGTCCGGACGACCGCCGGTTTTTCCCGGAGGGCGGGGCATCCTTCTGCCACAATCTGTTCGCCAAGACCACGTTCACCGAGCTGGTTGCGATCGTTGAACAGGCGGCTTGCCTGGTGAGCGTGGACAGTGGGGTGGCTCATCTGGCTGCGCTCTTTCAGGTGCCCACCCTGACATTGTTTGGGCCGGATGCCCCCGTGCTGTACATGCCCCGAAACCCCAACGGGGAGATCCTGTATCAGGGGCTCCACTGCAGTCCCTGCGTGAATTTGCTGACGGGGAAGGATAGCGATTGCCGGGATAATGTGTGCATCCGAGGTTGGGACCCCGATGAGGTATGCCGCAGGGTCTTGCGGCTCCTGGAGAGATGCCAGACGCCATCGCGGAATGCTTGATCTGCCGCGGGATCCCGCGGCGACTGTTTGTGACTCCGCGGACGGGCCTGACAATCCTCAGGTGCGGGGGGTGCGGGCTATGGATGCTTGGCGATCCCCCCGGGACGGATGAGCGGGAGCGGATGTACGGCGCGGCCTACTACGGATGCTGGGGAGATTCTGAGGAAGAATGGTTTGGGATGGTGAGGCGGCTCAAGCAGGAGACGTTCGCGCGGATTTTCCGTCGCGTGGCGCCGTGGCGCCCCCCGGGAAGGATTCTGGACGTGGGGTGCGCGTTGGGGGCGTCGTTGGAAGTGGCCCGGCGTTTCGGATGGGATCCGGACGGGCTCGAGATCAACCCTTACGCCGTGACCATGGTCAGGGAGCGGTTGGGATGGGAGCTGCATCAGGGGGATTTCGAGTCCGTGGATTTGCCGGACGGCGCGTACGACGCCATCCTCATGGTGGACGTGTTCGAACACCTGTCGGCGCCGGTCCCGGCCATGACCAAGGCTCGACGACTGCTCCGCCCGGATGGATTGGTGATCCTGAGCGTTCCCTGCGCCAGCAGCGTGACGGCAAAACTGCTGGGGCCCTACTGGCCTCACCTGCAGCGCGAGCATCTCTTCTACCCGAGCTGGCGGAGCCTGCGCGTCCTGTGTGAGAAAACCGGGTTCGAGGTCCTCCTCGTTCGGCCAACGGTCAAGGTGTTGAATCTTCGTTACATCGCGCGTAGCCTCGATCGCCGCCCGATCCCCCTTTTCTCCGAGATTTCGAGACGGCTGGGGCGGGTGGCGCCGGATTGGATCAGCCGGTGGGGATTCCCCATCCGCTCCGGCGAGATCCTGGTGATTGCCAGGAAGGGCCCTGCGCGAGCGTGATCTCTCTCCTCAAGGGATGGAGACCCCGCCATGTTCGGTGGGGGGTATTGTGGGACTGGATCTTCTTTCCGCTGGTGATCGGCTGGTTCGCGTTCGAACCCAACTTCGTCCATGGGTCCGTGGAGTACGCGGAAGCGAGCCAGTACCTCGGGCCGATTCATCGGTTGTTCCACGGGCAGGTGCTCTACCGGGACTGCTACACCGTTCGTGGGCCGCTGTTCCTCTACCCGCTTGCCGCTGTCATGGGGATCTTCGGAAAGACCCTCGCCGTCCTTCGAGGGTATTTCCAGACCGCGGAGGTGCTTCGAGTGTTGGCCGGCGTGGCGGTCTCCGGGCTCCTCTATAAGACGCGCCTGTTCCGCATCCTGACCGGGCTGCTGCTGGTGGTCGAGACCCACCATCCCTACTGGAACAGTCGGGGGGGAGGGTTCCGTCTTGGGTATCCGTTACTCATCATAGGGTGTCTGCTTCCCTTCGCCAGGGATAAGAAATATGCGAATCAGTTTCTGCTGGCCGGCGGCGTCCTGACAGGGGTGGGCTTGTTCGACAGCCTGGAGGCGGGCGTTCTGCCCGCGGCGACCACCGGTTTCTTCCTGACGAGTCTATGGCTTGTCAGGCGGATCCCCTTGGGCCGGCTGGCCCGGGCCCTAGGAACCTACCTGGCCGGTGTCGCGTTGGCGGCGGTACCGTTCATGGCGTGGCTGGCAGCCCAAGGCGCGCTGCCTTCCTTTCTGAGAATCTTTTTCATTGATGTCCCCTTCCGCCAGATACCGGTGTGGACCCAGCGCGGGATGTACCCGACGCTGTCCGCTGCGATGCTCCAGGCGACGAACGGGATCGCGTTCATCGCCAGCGGCCCATTCAAGGTCTGGTGTGTTCCGGTGCTCTTGTACGGCGCTTGGGGGGCCGTGCTGCTGGGTCAGCTCTCCAGGAGGCGGCTCGCGGACGACGCGGCCGTCCCCCTCATCCTGATGATCTACGGGTCTTTGTTGGCGCTGGGGTCGCTGCGAGCCGTCGGGAATGGTCAGTACTATATGCAGGCGCTCCCCGTCGTCATCCTGTTAGCAGGATGGACCATGGAGCGCTGCTTCCTGAGAGTGCGGGAGGCGCTGCCGGCTCCCGGGGGCCCCGCCCCAAGGCGCCGAATCGTTCCCGTCATCGCCGGGATCCTTTTGTTGAGTATGGGGTGGTATTTTGCCGTCTCGGAGAAACAGTATTTTCGCTCGTTCGGTCTCTGGGGTCAGTACCAGCGCTACAAAGATGTGGTGATTCCCGGCAAGTTGGGAGTGCACGTCTTGAACCCGAAGGAGTGGGCGACGCTGGAATGCCCGCGGGGCGGCGGTGTGCTGGCGCCTCGCGTTCAGCAAGCGGAGATTGACTCGGTGGTCCGATTTCTCCAGGGGCACACCGCGCCGGATGAGCCGGTGTTCACCTTTCCAGAACATGGCATCTTCAATTTCCTGGCCGACCGCCCCGGGGTGTCCCGATTCGATCTCACGGGATACGCCTGGGCCGATCCGCGGTGGCGGACGGAACTGTTGGAGCAGTTGAAGAGGCAACGGCCTCGGTTTGCCGTCACCGGGGCGCGCCTCTCGATCCTGGCGAGCTCCATTGGTCGCCGGGAGGAGGTGTTGCCGGAGGTCGTGAGCTATCTCGCTCAACACTATCGAGTCGTTGGAACGTTCTCTGGGGTCGTTCTTCTAAAACGCCATGAGGAATTCTGATCGCTACACGCCGCGGGACGTCGTCAGCAAATGCCGCTGCACGTAGTCCTCGACGCCTTGCTCCAGCGAGTATCTCGGGGGCGGGCCGCCGGCGGCCTGAAGCTTGCGCAGGTCGGCCTCGGTGAAATACTGGTACTGGGGTTTGATGGCATCGGGCATCTCGATGTAGTCAATCCGCGCCGGTTTCCCGCAGGCCGCGAACAGCGCCTCCGCCAGCGCGTTCCAACTCCGCGCCTTGCCTGACCCCAGGTTGTAGATGCCCGCGCGCCCCGGGTGCCGGTGGAACCAGAGCATTGCCTCGACGATATCCTTGACGTAGACGAAGTCCCGCTGCTGCCCCCCGTCGGGATAGTCCTGCCGGTACGACTTGAAGAGCCGCAGCGCGCCCGTGGTCATCACTTGCTCGAACCCCTTATGGGCCATGCTGCGCATCTCGCCCTTGTGGTATTCATTCGGGCCATAGACATTGAAGAAGCGAAAGCCGACGAGCCGGTCGGTGTACCCGTGCCGCAGCACCCATCGGTCGAAGTCGAGCTTGGACTGGCCGTAGGGGTTGAGCGGGGTCAGGCGGGAGGCCAGGGCGTCGTCATCGGAGAAGCCGAGCTCGCCGTGGCCGTAGACCGCGGCGCTGGAGGCGTAGGCACAGTAGACCTTGTGGTCGAGGGCCCAGCGCGCGACCCGCTCGGAATATTCGGAATTGTTCCGCCGCAGGTAGTCGGCGTCGCGTGCCGTCGTGTCAGTGCAGGCGCCCATGTGGAAAATGGCGTCGAGACGGCCGTTCCAGGCGCCGCGCTCGAGGCGATCGAGGAAGACGTCGGATTCGACGTACGCCTCGAACGCGCGCGGGGCGACGTTGGCCCATTTGGGAGAATGCTCGGCGCGCTGGTCGACGAGGAGCAGGTCGCGGCGGCCCGCGGCATTCAATTGCCAGGCCAGCACGCTGCCGATGAATCCCGCCCCGCCGGTGACGACGATCATGAGGGACATGGTAGCACGGTGAGGCGAATCCCGACAAGGCGGGGGTCAATGGTCAGGTGCGCGGCGAACGGCCGATCATATCCAACAGCGTGGTGCGGAGCAGATCGAGCGCGGCTTGCGCGGCGCGGGCCTTGATCGTCTCCCGGTCGCCGGTCAGATGGAGCCGGCGGCCAACCACCCGCTGAGCGTCGGCGACGGCGAGGTAGACGGTGCCGACCGGCTTTTCGGCGGTGCCCCCGGCGGGGCCGGCGATGCCGGTGACCGCCAGGCCGTAGTTGGCCTTCAAGGTTTTGCGAATGCCGGCGGCCATCGCGTGGGCGACCGCCTCGCTGACCGCGCCGTGTTTCCTGAGCAGCGGGGCGGGGACGCCGATGAGCGCGGTCTTGACGGCGTTCGCGTAGGCGATCGCCCCGCCCAGGAAATAGGCCGAGCTGCCGGGTACCCGCGTCAGCCGATGGCCGATCAGGCCGCCGGTGCAGGATTCCGCCACTGCCACGGTCCTGTGGGCGTTCGTCAGCAGCGCCCCTACCGCGTGCTCCAGCGTCTCGTCGTCGGCGCCGAACACGACCCGTCCCAGGCGCCGGCGGATCTCCCGCTCGAGGCGGCGGATGGCGGCTTGCGCGGCGGCCGGCGCCTTCGCGCTGGCCGTGATCCGCAGGTCTACCTGGCCGGCATGCGCGTAGATCCCGACGGTGATGGCCCCCTTGAGCTTCAGCAGATCCGCCACGCGCTCATCAACTTCTGATTCGGTGGGGCCGGCCAGATGGAGCGTCCGGGACGTGAGGATGCCCGTGGCGGGGGAGTGCTGCCTCAGCCACGGGACCACGTGGTCCATCAACATCGGCTCCAGCTCGCGGGGCGGGCCGGGCAGGGCGATCAGCAATTTCTTCCGGAGGGGGAGCAGAAACCCTGGCGCCGTGCCGACGCGGTTGGGCAGGACGACCGCGCCGCGCGGGACGTACGCCTGCCGCAGGTTGTTCTGCGGCATGGGGATCCCGAGGCGGGTGAACCGTTCATGGATCTGGCTGAGGATCGCGTGGTCGAGGACGAGCGGCCGCTGGGCGACTTTGGTGAGGGTGGCTAGGGTGACATCGTCGACCGTCGGCCCGAGCCCCCCGCAGGTGATCACGCAGTCGGCGCGGGCCAGCCCCGCCTTTACCGCTTCGGCCAGCCGCCCGGGATTATCACCGACGGTCACCTGGTGGTAACAGGCGATCCCCAGCTCCGCCAAGCGGCGGCCCACGAACGCCGTGTTGGAGTTGACGGTGTAGCCCAGCAGCAGCTCGGTGCCGACCGCGATCAATTCGGCGCGCATCTGGCCGCATTATACCCCGTTTCCATTTTCTGATTGACGAAATTCAGGCAGGTACGGTATGCTCGCCGCACCCCGCCCGTAGAATTGACAATCCCGCGACCAGGAGAGTACAATGCCTCACACACCCATGCCCGAAGGAGCGACCACGATGCCGCGATCCAAGCACGCCACCCTCGACGAGCGCCCCCCGCGGGGGGCCGCCGCCAAACCCTCGGCGGATGCCGCCCTGGAGAAGGTCCGGGCCGACAAGGCCAAGGCGCTGGAGCTGACGCTGGCCCAGATCGAGAAGCAGTTCGGCGCCGGCGCGATCATGAAGCTCGGCCAGGAAACCCGCTCCGACATCCCGGTGCTGCCGACCGGGTCGCTGGCCTTGGATCAGGCCCTCGGCGTCGGCGGGATTCCGCGCGGCCGCGTCGTCGAGATCTATGGCCCCGAGTCGTCCGGCAAGACGACCTTGACGCTCTCCGTCATCGCCCAGGCCCAGCGGGCCGGCGGGGTGGCCGCGTTCATTGACGCGGAGCACGCCTTCGATCCCACCTACGCGAAAAAGCTCGGCGTCAACCTCGACGACCTGTTGATCTCCCAGCCGGACACCGGCGAACAGGCGCTGGAAATCGCCGAGATGCTGGTCCGCTCCCACGCCGTGGACATCGTCGTCGTGGACTCCGTCGCCGCCCTCGTGCCGAGGGCCGAGATCGAGGGGGAGATGGGGGACAGCCACGTCGGGCTGCAGGCGCGGCTCATGTCGCAGGCGCTGCGCAAACTCACCGGGACGATCTCGAAGTCCAAGACCGCCCTCGTGTTCCTCAACCAGCTCCGGGAGAAGATCGGCCTCATGTTCGGGAAGCCGGAGACCACGCCCGGCGGCCGCGCCCTCAAGTTTTACGCCTCGGTCCGGCTGGATATCCGGCGGATCGAAACCCTCAAGCGGGGGGACGTCGCGGTCGGCAATCACGTCCGCGTCAAGGTGGTCAAGAACAAGGTGGCGCCGCCGTTCCGGCAGGCGGAATTTGACATCATGTACGAT
>JACQRF010000064.1 GCA_016206635.1 Candidatus Omnitrophota bacterium | reverse complement strand
CTCCCGGAACCGGTACCGGTCTGCGGGATCGGCCCGGGGCGACCCCTCCGGCCCTCGCACCCGCGCTCCGCTTGGCCATCGTGGGCCGCCCCAACGTGGGGAAATCGACGTTGCTCAACCGGTTCGCCGGTGACACGCGCGTGACGGTGGATGCCGCACCGGGGACGACGCGGGATGCCATTGAGGCGACGATCACGCGGGGTGGCCGGGCGTACGGCGTCGTGGATACCGCCGGGGTCCGCCCTCGCCCGAAGCTGAAGACCGTCATTGACATCGTGAGCGTCAAGCGCTCGCTGTCGGCCATTGAGGAGACGGACGGGTGCCTGATGTTGCTCGACGCGTCGGTCGGGATTGTGGCCGACGATCTCACGTTGCTCGGGATCATCACGAAGCGCGGCCGGCCGTGCGTGGTCGTCCTCAACAAGTGGGACCTGATTGACGCCGGGAACCCGGAGCAGTTCGCCGAGCGGTTTTGGCAGCGGGCCCCGTTCGCGAAGTGCCTCCCGGTGATCACCGCCTCGACCAAGACCGGTTACCACGTTGAAGAGGCGCTGAGGCTGGCGGCCACCGTGGCGGAGCGGGGCCGGCAGGCGATCCCCGGCGCCACGTTGAAGCAGATCCTGCGCCATTTGCAGGAGGCGACGGACCGCCCCGGCCGCCTGCGCCAGGTCCGACTCGTGCGGTTGCGGCAGATGAACACGCCGCCCGTGTCTCGAGGTCCCCGGCGGCCGTTGACGCTGGAGCTGACGATCCATGGCAAAGTCCGGCTGCGCCAGTCGGACCTGGCATTCGTGGAGCGGGTGATCCGGCACGGCGCGCCG
Organism: Candidatus Omnitrophota bacterium; assembly: GCA_016206635.1. Taxonomy (GTDB): domain Bacteria; phylum Omnitrophota; class Gorgyraeia; order 1-14-0-20-64-10; family JACQQZ01; genus JACQRF01. The sequence continues at coordinate 2,818 of JACQRF010000064.1, read as the reverse complement.
CTGGAGGGCGTGCCGATTCGAGTGACGGTGAGGGTGGTGTAGCATGATCCTGATGCTCGCGGCGATGATCGTGGCGTATGGCCTCGGTTCGTGCCCGACCGGTTTTCTCGTGGCGCGGCTCATCAAGGGGATTGATATTCGCCGGCACGGCAGCGGGAATGTCGGCGCCACGAATACCGCCCGCGTCGTCGGCGCGCTCCCGGGCCTGTTCGTGTTGGCCGTGGATATCGCCAAAGGATGGGTGGCGGCCGGCCCGTTGGTCATCTGGAGCCACGCGGCCGGCCTGCGCGTGCCGCCCGAGACGGCACAGGCCGTCTTTGGGCTGTGCGCGGTCTGCGGCCACATCTGGTCGCCGTTCCTGGCATTCCGCGGCGGGAAAGGGGTGGCGACCGCCGCCGGCGTGTTGGTCGGCCTCTCCCCGGCGCTGGCGGGCGTCGCCGTCGCCGTCTGGATCGCCGTCGCCGCAGCCACTCGCTACGTCTCCGTCAGCTCGATCGCGGCCGTCACCGCCGTCCCGATCGTGATGGCGATCACGAACTGCCCGTTGAGTTGGATCGTCGTCGGCGCCACGCTGTGCGTGATCATCGTCGCGAAGCATCGCGCCAACATGGTTCGCCTGCTCCGCCACGAAGAGCACCGCCTCGGCCCGCCCGCCCGGCGCATTTGACGCCGCCTCCTTGCGCGTGTTACACTCACTCGTTCCGAGACAACGTGTGGAGAATCAACGAGTTACGGTGCTTGGGGACGGGGGCTGGGGCACGTGCCTGGCGGTCTTGCTCGCCGGCAAGGGGCTGGCGGTCACGCTCTGGGGCGCGTTCCCGGAGTACGTGCGCGAGATGGACCGCGCGCGGAACAATCGAAAATTCCTCCCCGATGTGGCATTCCCGGATGCGCTCCGGCTGACGGCCGATCCGGCGGAGGCCATCCGCCAAGCCGAGGTCGTGGTCGTCGCGGTACCGTCACCCTATGTGCGGCAGACGCTATCGCGTGTCCCGGCCCCGACGCAGGCCCTCGTCGTCAGCGTGGTGAAGGGGCTCGAGCCGAGGACGTTGCTGCGGATGTCCGAGGTGATCGCCCAGGCGTGGGGCGTGCGCGGCGTCGTGGTGTTGTCCGGGCCATCCATCGCGTATGAAGTGGCGCGCGGCGTGCCGACGACGGTCGTGGCGGCCGCGGCCGATCCGGCGCGGGCCGAGCGCATCCAACGGCTGTTTTCGACGGAGCGGTTCCGCGTCTATCGCAGCGCCGACGTGATCGGCGTGGAGCTCGGCGGGGCGCTCAAGAATATCATCGCGATCGCCGCCGGCATCGCCGACGGCTTGGGGTTCGGGGCCAACACGAAATCGGCGTTGCTGGCCCGCGGGCTGGCGGAGATGGCGCGGCTCGGCGTCGCGATGGGGGCCCAGCGGGAAACCTTCTCGGGGGTCAGCGGCGTCGGGGACCTGGCGACCACCTGTTTCAGCGAGCACAGCCGAAACCGAAAGCTCGGCGAGCAGGTGGCCAAAGGCAAGACCTTGCAAGACATTCAGGGCTCGACGGAGCAAGTGGCCGAAGGGGCGGTGGCGGTGCAGTCGGCCGTCACGCTCGCGGCCCGGCATCACGTGGAGATGCCGATCGCGCAGGAAGTGGCCCGCGTGCTGTACGAGGGGAAGCCCCCACAGCAGGCCGTCCGCGACCTGATGCTTCGCGATCCGAAAGAAGAGGATTAAGATCGAAACCATCCAGTTTCCTCGGAGGGGATCCATCAAGTTGATGTCGCCAACTCGTTTCAGCGGGGCGTAGCGTAGCTTGGTAGCGCGCCTGCATGGGGTGCAGGAGGTCCCGAGTTCAAATCTCGGCGCCCCGATTTGACTCGCCCGCGGATATCAACCGCGAGCGTTCGTACGATGGCGATGCACGGGCAAGGGCTTTTGCGAGCGGCGATTTGTTCGCGGGCTCGTTATCAGGGGAAACCCACAACCAACCGGGTTTCCCCTGATGATCCCCTTCCGAGGAAACTTAGAGAGTAGCTGAGGTGGGTATGCAGAAAGTGAATGTCGGATTGCTGGGGCTGGGCACGGTGGGGGCCGGGGTGGCGAAGGTCCTGCTCGAGCGGCGGGAATGGTTTGCCCGGCGGGCCGGCGTCGAGCTCGCCCTCACCCGGATTGCCACGCGGCACCCGGCCCGCGGCCGCTCGGTGCGCCTGCGACCCGGGCTCGTGACGGCCAATCCCCAGGGGGTGCTGAAGGACCCGGCGGTCCAGGTGGTCGTCGAGCTGATCGGTGGCATTCACCCGGCGCGCGAGTATGTCCTGGAGGCGATTCGCGCCGGCAAGCATGTGGTGACCGCCAATAAAGCGCTCTTGGCGCACCACGGCGAGGAAATCTTCCGTGCCGCGGCCCGCGCCGGCATAGACGTCTATTTTGAAGCGAGCGTCGCCGGCGGCATCCCGATCATCAAGGCGTTGCGCGAAGGGCTCGTGGCCAATGAGATCCAAGCCCTCTACGGGATCATCAATGGGACCGCGAATTTCATCCTCTCCGAGATGGAGCGGGAGAATTGCAGCTTTGAGGTGGCGTTGGAGGAGGCCCAGTCGCGCGGCTACGCCGAGCGCAATCCCGCGCTGGACGTGAAAGGGATTGATACCGCGCACAAGCTGTCGATCCTGTCGCTGCTGGCGTTCGGCCGCACCGTCGCGCCCGGCGCGATGTTCGTCGAGGGGATCCCGTCGATCACCCAGAACGATCTCCGGTACGCCCACGACCTCGGCTACGCGATCAAGCTGCTGGCGATCGCCAAGCGGGAGGGGCGCGATCTCGAGCTGCGCGTCCACCCGACGCTG
>JACQRF010000065.1 GCA_016206635.1 Candidatus Omnitrophota bacterium | reverse complement strand
TGGCCGCGCGGCGCCGCCAGCGCGAGGCGCTCGGGACGGGGGCTTGACGATGTGTACCATTCATGGTACACTTCTGGTATGAGCGAGCGAGCGGCGAAGTATCTGTCTATCCGGGAGTTGCGGCCGGCGTTACCCAGCGTGATCCGCGACGTGGCGAGCACCTACGCCCGCTATGTCGTCACGCGGCGGGGCAAACCGGAAGCGGTCCTGCTCAGCATTGAGGACTACGAGCGGTTGATGGAAACCCTCGAGATCGAGTCCGATCCGGCGCTGATGCGGCGGATCGAGCGGGCCATGCGGGCCATCAAGCGTGGGGAAAAAGGTAAATCCCTCGAGCAAATCCATCGAGAAATGGGGCTTGTATAATCTCCGGTTTCTGAATCAGGCGGAGAAGGCCTATCGGTGGCTGCAAGAGCGCGACCGGGCATTGTTCGAACGGATTCATGCGGCCCTTGAGCGATTGCGAACCGACCCCTCTCTCGGCAAGCGACTTGGGGGCCCCCTGCGGGAAGTCCGCTCATTGCGCGTGGGGATGTACCGGATTCTGTACCACGTGCGACATCACGAGCTGCTCATCTACGTCATTGAAATCGGCCATCGCCGGGAAGTCTACCGTTGAGCAAAACGTTCTGGTTGGCTAGCTGGAGGTGACGGTGATGGTGGGGCCGCCGACCGAAGGGAGGCCGCCGGAATTCGTGATCACGCCGGAGGTGTCGAAGGTGATGCTACAGGTCGAGGCGCCGCCGTCCTTGACGGCGATCGAGACGCTGGTGTTGGTATTCGTCCGGAAGTCCGCCGGGATGGTGAACGTCGAGATCGCGTAGTCGCTGCCGGGGGTGTCGGTGACGCCGCCGTTGGCCGTAAACGCCCCGCTGTCCGACCCGCCGTCGGTGTAGTAGGTGCTCCCGCTGATATTGATGTAGCCCTTGAGACTCAGCGTGTCGCCGATCGTCGTCCGCACGCGCGTGTAGGTCCCGGGGGCGAGGGCCGCGCCGCTGACTAAGCCCGCCGCGGTCGCCCCCGCGTTGGCGGCCGCGATGTTGATCGCCTGGCTCCCGGAAAACACGGTGGTGTACGTGGCCCCCGCGTCCTTGGACACCTCGATCTTCGTCACCGTCACCGTATAGGTGCCGTCGGCGTCGCCGGAGGCGGCCTCAGCCGCGCCGACCGGCGCCAGCAGGGCCACGACCACCCCTCCCGCCCACCATCCGCGTCCGCGCACGTTACGTCCCCCGCTTGATCTCAACGGTGATTTGCCCGACCGCTTCCGAGTAGCTCTCCACGACGATCTCGTGGCGCCGCTCGACGAGCGTGAACAGCCGCTCGCTCACGTCGCTGTCCGGGAAGATCGCCTTGTCCAATCGGAAGGGTGACTCCGCGGCTTTCCAGGCGGCCCGGTCCCAGAACGGCAGGTGGAACGCCACGTTCACGCCGACGCCGGGATCCCGCTTCGTGTTATCGCTGTACGTCAGGTCGAGGACCAGCGCCGGCACGGGGCGGTACTCGGCCCGAATTGACCACCCCTCGCGATTCTTAAACTTCTTGAAATCGTACCACTCATAGCCGCCGAACAGTTTCAGCCGCGAGTAGTGCGGCACCGGGACGCCAACCTCGATGTCGTAGCCATCCACCGCCCGCTCGACGTTCATCGTGGACGCATCCTCTTGGATAATGCGGGTGGGTGACAGCCCGAAATAGCCGTTGGCGCGCAGCTCGGCGTACGCGCTGAGGGCCTCGACGCCGATGCCGAGCCGGGTATGGTGCCGCTGGGCTTGATAGTCGTAGAAAGTATTGGCGCCGACGAGCCAGGCGCCGTCGCGGACCAGGCGTCGGTAGCCGGCCCCGAAGTTCCACAGCGTAGCGTGGTCCACGTGGCTGACGCGCGGCTCCAGGAAGACGGCCGAGGTCCGGTCGGCCGGGCGGTAGAGGGGGAAGATGAGGTCGGCAAACCCGCGGAAGGCCGTGTCGTCCTCGGCGTGAAACCCGAACTCCCAGTCCCGCATATAGTCGGGAAGCTCGGCGGCTGCGGCCGGCGCCACCACGCCCATCAGGAGCGCGACCGCGAGGTAGAGCCGCATGATCGGCATCGGAGGCGATGATATCGCAGGCGGGTGTCACGCGCAATCATTTTGTAGTACAATGACAATCCCCATGGCTCCCCAGGATCCGTTTGGCGCCCGGACTGTCCTTCCCACGCCGCGCGGCCCGGTCCACATCTACCGGTTGCAGGCGCTGGCCGGGGCGGTCGGCGCGTCGCTCGATCACCTCCCGTTCTCCCTGCGGGTTCTCCTTGAGAATCTCCTGCGCCAGGTGGACGGGTTCCGGGTCACGGCCGACGATGTGGCGCGGCTGGCCGGCTGGCAGGCCCAGACCCCGGCGGGCGTCGAGCTCCCGTTCATGCCGGCGCGCGTCGTGCTGCAAGATTTCACGGGGGTGCCGTGCCTCGTGGATCTGGCGGCGCTGCGCGCCGCGCTGGCCCGGGCCGGCGGCGACCCGGCGCGCATCAACCCCCTCGTCCCCTGCGACCTCGTGATCGATCACTCCGTGCAGGTGGACGCCTACGGCA